>JANLSB010000413.1:0-1750 GCA_031362125.1 Lysobacterales bacterium
AAGTCGAGGTTGCGGCGGTTGGTCAACGGGCTCGGGTTCATGGGCTGGGATCGTCCTGGGGTTGATGAGTCATGGCTGATGAGTCATTTGATCATTACGACTCATCTGGCGTCAAATGATAAAAATGTCTACACTCCGGCCATGCACCCACGCTCCGCCAGCTCCGAGACAGCGACCCGCTTGGCCAAGGCCCTGCGCGAGACGCCGCCTGCCAAGGCGACGCCGCTGGACCTGTACCAGCTGGCCCGCCGCGACTGGCTTGCCGGCGAGCGCATCGATATCGGCGCCCTGGCATCGCGGCTGAGCATCGGCCGGGCCACCGCATTCCGCTGGGTCGGCAGCCGCGATCTGCTGCTCAGCGAGATTCTCTGGTCGCTCTGCGACGAGCTGATGACCGCCACCGCCGCCCGCCAGCGTGGCCGCGGCGCGCAGCGGGTGGCGGCGATCTGCGAAGCCGCGGTCCGCGCGCTGGTCGATTTCGAGCCGCTGAGACGCTTCGTCCGCAGCGATCCCGAATACGCCGTGCGCCTGCTCACGTCCAAACTCGGCCCGGTGCAGGGCCGCGCGATCGAGCGCGTCCGTGCGCTGCTGCAGCACGAAGCCGACCGCGGCGCGCTGGTACTGCCGCTGGCGGTGGACACCCTCGCCTATCTGATCGTTCGGCTGTGCGAGTCGTTCGTGTACGCCGACGCGACCAGTGAACAACAGATCGATGTGGCCGATGCCGGGCTCGCGATCGAGCTGCTGCTGTCCGGGCGGGTGATGCCGCGGCGCGCGCCGCGACGCGTTGCCAACGATCCCTCAAAAGCACCTTCTCCGGCGAACACTTCGCCGATACGCAATCCCCTTTCTTCCAACAAGACTTCCAGGAGCAAGCGATGACGACCCGATACGCGGTGGACGATGGCGTCGCGGTACTGACCCTCGACAACCCGCCGGTCAACGGCCTCGGCTACGACACCCGCCGCGCGCTGGTCGCGGGGCTCGATCAGGCCTTGGCCGATCCCGCCGTGGTGGCGGTGGTGATCAACGGCGCCGGCAAATCCTTCACCGGCGGCGCCGACATCCGCGAGTTCGGCAAGCCCGCCGCGATGCAGGAGCCGAATCTGCTGTCGGTGATCCTTGCGTTCGAGGCCAGCACCAAGCCTGTCGTCGTCGCGATCCATGGCGTGTGCATGGGCGGCGGACTCGAACTCGCTTTGGGCTGCCACTACAGGCTCGCTTCGCCGGGCACGCAGGTTGCACTGCCCGAAGTGAAACTCGGGCTGGTGCCCGGCGCTGGCGGCACCCAGCGGCTGCCGCGCGCGATCGGGCTGGAGCCGGCGATGAACATGATCGTCTCCGGCAACCCGGTCGCCAGCGAAGCGTTGGCAGCGATTCCGGGGCAGACGTTGTTCGACCGTATCGTCGACGGCGATCTGCTCACTGCCGCGAAACAGTTCGCCCGCGAGCGTGCTGCAGGGACGAACGGTACAGAACCAGGCCCGCATCCGCGCATGCGCGACCGCCGCGTCGAACATCCGAATGTCGAAGGCTTCGTGCTGTTCACCCGTACCACCGTCGGTGCGATGGCGAAGGACTATCCCGCCGCGCAGCGCTGCGTGGACTGCGTCGAAGCCGCTGCGCGCAAGCGTTTCGACGATGGCATGACGTTCGAGCGAAACACCTTCGCGGCGCTGATGATGTCGCCGGAATCGCGCGCACTGCGGCATGCGTTCTTCGCCGAACGCGCGGCCTCGAAAATCGCCGA
>JANLSB010000461.1:0-3749 GCA_031362125.1 Lysobacterales bacterium
CTCGCGCGCGGCAGCGCCGGCCTAGCGCGCAAACTTGCCGCGCCCTCGACAGTGACGCTGCGCTCGACGAACCTGCCGACTGTAGGATCGGCCGGCACTGTCTTGCAGCCGCTCGACTGCGCCGCCATCGCCAATACGCCCGTACACGCGAAGACGCGGATCAGCGCACGAACACCCGATACTCCCATGGCTTCAGCTCCAGCACGGTCGATGCGTCCAGTGTCGCGGATTCACGGCTGAATTGTTCGATGTGCAATCGCCGTGGAACAGGGTCCGCCCGAAGCGCACGCTCTGCGGCCTGTCGGAGAGATTGAATACGGCGAACAGTTTGCCGTTGGCATCCTGGCGCACGGAATTGAGCGCCTGCGCCGGCTTGTCGTTGGGCACGCGCACCATCAGCGCGCGCCATTCGCCGTTCCATCCGGAGTCTTCCGTCGGATGTACGCCCACCCCACCGGATGGTCAACTGGCAACAGATTGCACCGCTATCGACACCGACGCTTGGCCGACATCTGCCCGCACCCGGCCTGTCGCCGCGTGCATCCTCGACACACGCCGCTGACCTGAGCAGCGCGCGGCCGGAGCAGCGTAAAGCGACGGGGTTCGGTATGCTCGCAGCACATTCCGCTGCGTCGAGGAGACACCATGCATCAGAGCCGCCTACTGATCAGTAGCGCACTGTTGGTACTTTCATTGTCGGCCTGCAAGAAAGCAGATCCCCCGCCGACGGAAGCCACTGCCGCCGAACCGACCAGCCAAGCGGTCGCGGCCGAACCTGCGAAGCCTGAAGCCCCTGCGCCTGCCGAGGCACCGGCAGCGGAAACCGGCAGCGACTTCAGCGTGGACAAGGTCGCCGTTTCGACAGCGGTACTGCCGCCCTTCCCGTTCTTCAAGATTCCCGAAGGCCTGGCAGCCAAAGTCAAAGACGACAAGAACACGATCAACTTCGATCGTCATTTCTTTCTCGCCGGGAAAAAAATGATCCCGGTCGAAGGGCGCCTTTACTACAACGCAATGAGCCTGATCAGCAAGGACAAGAGTCGAGAATATTCGACCACGGAATTCCATCGCAATTACGAGAATGCAGTGCTGGCATTGGGCGGCGCGAAGATCGGCGAAACGCAGTTCACGCGCGCTATCGTCGAGGAGGCAGGCGGTCTGCGCGAAGTCAACAAGCACTGGCGCAGCGTCCCGCCCACCAGCGGTTACGAGCATCACTCCTACCTGATTCGCACCGCGGACAAAGAGTATTGGATACTCGTCAGCACTGCGGCCGCCAGGCCATCGGGCCATATCGTGGTGATGGAAAAAGCAGCGATGACCGGCTCGCTGGGCTTTCTCGACGCCAGCGCGATGAAAGCAGCGCTGGATACAGATGGCCGAGTCGCGCTGTATATCAATTTCGATATCGACGCATCGACGCTGCGTCCGGACAGTCAGGCGGCCATCGCTGAAATCAGGACGTTGCTCGACTCGAATGCCGGGCTGAAGATTTCCATCGAAGGCCATACCGACAACACCGGTGCTGCCGCTCGCAATCATCAGCTGTCCGGCGCGCGGGCGCGCAGCGTGCTGCGTGCGTTGGTCGATCTGGGGATCGACCCTTCCCGTCTGAGCGCCAAAGGCTTCGGCCCCGACCAGCCCTTGGCCGACAATGCCGACGAGGCGGGTCGCGCCAAGAATCGCCGTGTGGAACTGGTGAAGATCTGAACATCCGGCGCGTATGGTTTCGGAAAAAACGCCGCTGAATGCGGCGTTTTTTCCGTGCGGCGCAGCGAACCCCTTTCGGCATGCGCGACAGGCGCTTCCGCGCGCAGCTGCGATCCACATCGCGCCTACAGCAGAATCAACGTCGCCAAGCCAAGGAAACTGAGGAAGCCGACCACATCCGTCACCGTGGTCAGCACCACACCGCCGGCCAACGCAGGATCGACGTTCATCCTTTTCAGCGTTAACGGCACCATCACGCCCGCCAACGCCGCAGCGACAAGATTGATCGCCATCGCCGCGCCGATGACCAGACCGAGTTTCAGATCCTGGAACCACAGCATCGCGACCACGCCGACCACGATCGCCCACACCATGCCGTTCAACAGACCCACCAGCACTTCCTTGGCCAGCAATGCACGCAGGTTGCCATGCGCGACCTGGCCCAGCGCAAGGCCGCGCACCATCAGGGTCAGCGTCTGCGTACCGGCGACACCGCCCATGCTGGCGACGATCGGCATCAGCACCGCCAGCGCGACGATCTGCTCCAGCGTGGCCTCGAAGCGACCGATCACCCAAGACGCCAAAAATGCGGTCGCGAGATTGATGCCCAACCAGATCGCGCGTCGCTTCGCCGCTCGCGGCACCGGGCTGAACAGGTCTTCCTCTTCGTCCAGACCGGCTGCGCCCAACGCCTGGTGCTCGGCCTGATAGCGGATGATGTCGACCACGTCGTCGATGGTGATGCGGCCGAGCAGCACGTTGTTGTCGTCCACCACCGGCGCGCTGATCCAGTCGTGATCCGAGAACATCCGCGCCACTTCATCGGCGGATTCCTCCACGCCGATCGCCGGCTGTTCGTCGTCGATCAGCCGATTGATCGAAGTCGTGGCATCGCACGTCAACAGCGACTGCAGCGCGATGCGGCCGAGATACTGGTGACGACGGCTGATCACATACAGGTGATCGGTGTGCTCCGGCAGCTCGCCGCGCAGACGCAGGTAGCGCAGCACCACATCGACGGTGGTGTCCGCACGCACCGTCACCACATCCGGATTCATCAGACGACCGGCGCTGTCCTCGTCGTAGGACAGCACCTGCTCCAGCCGCTCGCGATTCTCGCGATCCATCGACTTGAGCACTTCGTCGATGACCGTATCGGGCAGGTCCTCGACCAGATCCGCCAGATCGTCGATGTCGAGGTCTTCGACCGCAGCGACGATTTCGTCGGGGTCCATGTCCGCGATCAGACTTTCGCGCACGTCCTCGCCGACGTGGACCAGCACCTCACCGTCGTCCTCGGCGTCGACCAGACCCCAGACCACGCTGCGCTTGCCGGGCGGGAGGGATTCGAGCAGGTTGCCGATTTCCGCCGGCGACAGGCTGTTGACCAGCCGGCGCACGGGACCCAGACGGCCGCTGTCGAGCGCGTCCGAGAGCAGACGCAGCTGGCGCGCGGTCTTGTCGTGGCGGATGGTCTCGGCCATTCGGTGCTCCCGGTGGCGGCGGTCATCGCACCACGGGGGGCGCGACAGGGGTCAGGTGTCCATGCGCGGATTATCGCCCGGTCAGCTAGCGATAGACACCCCCGCGCCAGACGGGCACCGGCCAGCATCCGCACCCTTGCTTCGACAAGCCCACACGTGACAGCACACAATGCATCGGTCTCCCAAGCCCGATGATGTCGCTTGCGGTAGGCGCCCATAGTGGCAGACTATCGCGGCCGGCCACCCGGGGGAGGGGACGTGACTCGCGCAAGGCGTGCTCCGGACGTCTCGTTACTCGTTTTGCCCCTCCCGTGTAACGAAGCATCGGAGAATGCGGAATGCAGTACCGTTGGGACCAGAGAAACTGGGGTAGAAACTGGGGTCAGAGTTGCCTTTCCTCATCCGACTTCTTCGGCCTGCCGATCTTGCGGGGACCAGCCGGCCGTCCAAGCTGCGCTTCGATCGCCGAGCGAAACCGGTTCGACCCATAGGCATGCTGGCACTGCACATGCCGGCGAATAGCGTCCAACTCGTCCGGGTCTACCGTCTCCATCA
>JANLSB010000470.1:0-3190 GCA_031362125.1 Lysobacterales bacterium
GGCCAGCATCGTGTCCGCGCTTTGCGGCAGGCGTCGGGTTTCCGCGCGATCGTCGAGCAGCGCCCGGTGTTTCTGGTCTTCACTTGCGCCTTCGCCGACGCGTCCGCTCGGGGCATGGAAGGTGGGCGGCGCCACATCCAGCTGATTGCCTTTCGCAGTGTCGCGGGGGCCGGGTCCGTTGAAGAATTCGTCCACGCGCCAGAGTTTGGCGTTGTCCGGACGATGGATCAGATTGAGTTCCGGTCGCAGCGATTCGGGCATCTTTTCGAACACTGGTTCGCGATGCATCGAGTTCAGATAATCGATCATCAGATTGCCGGAGCGATTCGACAGGCCGTTCTCGCGAGGGCCGCCGCCGACATCGCCATGCGCGCCGGGGACGCGCACGCCCGACAGGCTCTCGTCGCCCGAAACGCCGGTGGCGATGATGTTGGAGACCGGGAATTTCCCGCGCAGCTCGCTTTCGGCGGTGATCTGGAAGCCGGACAGTACCGAGTGCGGCATGCGACGGTCGTTGTTGTAGGGCTCGCCGGTGCCGACCGGATCGTAAAGACCCACCGCCTGAACGGTTTTGCCGGGCGGCACGAGCACGGTGCCGTCCTTGTCCCGGACGCCCTTTTCGTCGACTTCCCGTGAAAAACCGGCCGCCTGTTCTGCGCCGCGGCTGAAACCGACCGAGACCACGCGCACGCGCATCGCGGTTTCCGGGCTGCCATCGCCAAAGGTGTAATCACGTTGCCACTGCTTGGTCTGTTCGGCGAGTTTGTCGGACATCGATTCCAGGCGGTTGCCGTAGCTGGCGCCGGTGGCGTTGTCGTAGAGCTTGTACAGCGGTTGGCCCTGCTGAGTGCCCGGACCGGCCATATAACCGTAGGCGATGCTGCCGTCGCCGACCTGGCCGCCACCTGCGCGCTCCATTTCCTTGAGCTGCTCGCGCATCTTGCCGACATTGGTCATCTTTTCTGGTTTGTTGTCGGCATCGTTCGAGGTGCCGTCGAACAACGCATAGAACACCCGGTCGCGCGGATCGGCGTGCAACACAGGGACTTTGGTCGTCGCCAGTTGAGCGATGGCCCGGTCGTAGGCTTCCATCTGCTCTTCGGTCGCGGGCTTGGGTTTCCTGTCGTCGTTGCCGGGCACGTCTGTTTCTCCTGAGGGTGACATGTGGTTTGCAATGCGATGCGCACGCATACTTCCGGCACCGACGCTAGCGAGAAGCTGCGCCGGAATTGTCAATTATTCGTTCAGATCGAAGACCGATTCAGCATTTCGAGCCGTTCCGGCGTGCCGACGTCCGTCCATTGTGACGGGTGTCTCTCTCCGGTGACCGCGCTGCGGCCCATCGCTGCACGCAGCAGAGGCGCGAGTTTGAAGCGCGGCCGTTTTTCGCGCGCGCCGGGTGCGTCGCCGATGATGCGCCGCCAGTCGTCGAACAGACTGGGGCGATACACGCCGATGCCGGCGAAGGTCAACCGGGTGCCTGGGTCACCGGTTTCGGCGACTTCATCGGAGTGCGGCGTACTGCTCAGCACGAGGCCATCCCGCAGCAGGGTGAAATCGCCACGCGGGTTGTGTTCGGGGTTGTCGACCATCACCAGATGCGCATCCCCGAGCGGATCATGCGGCAGCTTGGCGAAGTCGTAATCGGTCCAGATGTCGCCGTTGATGGCGATGAAGGGCTCATCGCTGATACGTTCACGCCCCAGCAACGGCAGCGCGTGCCACATGCCCCCTCCGGTTTCCAGCGGCGTGGGGCCTTCGTAGGTGTATTCCAGATGCATGCCGAACTGGCTACCGTCGCCGAGCGTTTCGGGAAACCGTTTCGCCAGCCAACTGGTGTTGATCGCCACGTCGTGGATGCCGATCGCGGCGAGTTTCTGCAGATGCCACACGATCAACGGCTTGCCGCCGACCGGCAGCAGCGGTTTCGGGGTGGTGTCGGTGAGCGGTCGCATCCGTTCGCCGAGGCCTGCGGCGAAGATAAGGGCTTTCATGGCGCGGTTTGACTCCGAGTGCGCCCGTCGCACCCTGCGATAGAGTCCCAAGCAAGTACTGTGCCGTTGCTCATGTCGCGCCGCGCGCTCAACCGGGCGCAGGCCGCACGTATCGGTCCAGCAGCGCGCCCAATGGGGCCAGTTCCGGGTATTTCGGCACCACGCCGTCGAGATAGGCGAGGAAGCGCGGCGTATCGGCCAGGTATTTCGGCTTGTCGTCGCGGTAGTTCAGCCGCGCGAATATCCCCATCACCTTCAGGTGACGCTGCACGCCGATCCAGTCCGCATCGCGGCGGAAACGCGCCAGGGCCGGCACCGGCAGGCCGGCGGCGGCGGCGCGGGTGTGGTAGCGGTCCAGCCAGGTGTCGACGCGTTCCTGCGGCCAGCTCAGGAACGCATCCTTGAACAGGCTCAGCGCGTCGTAGGCGATCGGGCCGCGCACGGCGTCCTGGAAATCGAGGACGGCCGGGCCGTCCTCGGCCGGCATGAGATTGCGTGGCATGAAATCGCGATGCACCAGCACCTGCGGCTGCGCCAGTGCAGCGTCGATCAGCCGGCAGTAGACCCGTTCGAGATTCTTCAGATCCTCGCAGTCGAGGCTCACGCCCAGATGCCGGCCGAGAAACCATTCGTCGAACAGTTTCAGTTCGCGCGTCAGCATGGCCTCGTCGTAGGCCGGCAGATCGTCCGGCGGGGCGATCGTCTGAAGTTTGAGCAACTGCGCGATGGCTGCTTCAAACATCGCGTCCGGGTCGGCACCACCGGCCTCGATCACATGCAGATAGGTGTCGCGGCCCAGATCTTCCAGCAGCAGGAAACCATGTTCGACATCCTCGGCGAGCACCTGCGGCACGCGCACGCCACCGGCTTCGAGCAGAGTGCGCATGCGTAGCCACGGCTTCACGTCTTCCTTGTCCGGCGGCGAATCCATGACGATTACGCTTTTGGACGCACCGGAGCCATCCGTAGTCTGCCCGCGCCAGTAACTGCGGAAGCCCGCGTCCATCGAAGCGCGATCGAGATCGAGCGAGGGTTCACCTGTGGCGGCGCGTGCCCAGGCGGTGCGCGCGGCGGCGCGGGGATCTGAATCGCTGTCGAGAGTCATGCAGAGCGGGCGAGGGCGGCAAAGACGACAGGGTAAACTGCCGGGCATCGTTTTCGGGAGCGGGCCATGATCGTAGTGAAGCCGGCAGTGC
>JANLSB010000474.1:0-4236 GCA_031362125.1 Lysobacterales bacterium
ACCGTGTCCGGGTTGGCGATCAGCAAATCGAAAAAGTACTGCCCGGCGTGGCCTATCTCGAAATGGCCCGTGCTGCGGTCGTGGAAGCGTTGTCCCTGCAGAGTGGTCCGGTTGGGATGGAACTGCGCAATATCCTGTGGCTCAGGCCGTTGACCGTGCAGGACAGGCGGGACGTGATCATCGAATTGAATGCGCAGGTGCAGGGCGATGAGGCGGTTGAGTTCCGCATCTACAGCGACAGCGGCGCGCTGCAGCGTCTGCATTGCGAGGGCGAAATCGTGGTCGATGAGGGCCCGGCGACGACGCTGCATGATGTTGAACGATATGCGATCGAACGGCAGACAGCCGAACGCAATCCGGTCGAAAGGCTCGATATCGAACGCCTGGAACTGCAGATGGGCCGGGGGCAGATGGAAACAACGTCTCTCTACGATTCGCTGGCTGCCATGGGCCTGCTGTATGGTCCGGCGCATCAGGCGCTGACGTCGATCGTGTTGGGCGAACGGCAGTTGCTCGCTCGTCTGACGCTCCCGGCCACGATCGCGGACAGCGATCGCAACCGGTATGTACTGCACCCGAGTCTGATGGACGGCGCCCTGCAGGCTTCAGTCGGTTTGATGCTGAATGACGGCCGCTTGCCGGATCGCCCACCAGTGCCTTTCGCGCTGGATTCGGTGCGTGTATTTGCGGCTTGTCCGCAGGAAATGATCGCGTGGCTGCGCTATTCGCCGGGAACCATGCCGGACCAGCAGACCTGGAAGCTCGACATCGACCTGTGCGATGCCCAGGCGAATGTATGCGTACGCATACGCGGCTTCGCCCTGCGCGTATTGGATGGCGATGCCGGTTCCGAAGTTGGTGGTTCCGAAGCGAGACGCCCGGATGCAGTTCTCGAAACGCAAAGTGCCGCGGGTGAGCTGATCGATACGGATGAAGTTGACGAGCTGGCTTTCTATCGACAGCTGATCGATGCCGTCGTCAGCAGGCGGATATCCGTCGAAGAAGCGGTGGAATTGGGTTAGCGCAATGATGATGGATGCAAGAAGCGATGTGATGCATGCGCCGCCAGACCCCGCCTTACGGACAAGTGAGACCAGTGCTATGACGCAGTTGAAACACAATCTGGAGCGGATCTATCGCGACCTGTCGGCCGGTCTGATTTCCAAACAGGAGGCCCTTGACAGGATCAGTGCGCTGAAGAGCGCGCCGCCCGGTGACAGCGGTGTGCTGATGTCGGTGCCGATCTGGAGGGCGAGTGTCGCCGGGAGCCCCGATATGGCATGGGCAGAGCGGCACGTGATGGTGTGCGAGCTTCCGGGTGTGGCCAAGCAGCCGCTGGAGGCGCTTGTGGCCGGTAGTCGCTGCCTGATACTGGGCCGCCCGGCCAAGGGTGATCTTGCGCAACGCTATGGTGAATATGCGCTGGCCTGTTTCGAGCGGATCAAGCAGGTGTTGTCGAGCAAAGTTGCCGGGGCAGTGTTGATGCAGGTGGTGGTGAGCGAAGACGCCGAGCACGCGGTCTTCGCAGGCCTGTCGGCGTTGTTGAAGACGGCGAGTTTGGAGAATCCGCAGTTCCGGGGCCAGGTGGTGCTGAGCCGGTCGGACATTACGACCGCGGGTCTGGCGCAGCAATTGGAACAAGCCCAGGCGCACGCATCGGAGCCGGTGATCCGCTTCGAGCGTGGTACCCAGCCTATGGGGCTGGGCTGGCTAGTTCTGCCCGAGGCTGTCGCCGAACCGGTGTTCAAGGAACACGGTGTGTATCTGATCACCGGCGGTCTGGGCGGTCTGGGCATGCTGTTCGCGCAGTCGATTCTGGAACAGACACGCCATGGCCGTGTGGTGTTGACGGGTCGCGGCGGGTTGTCCGCAGAGAAGCAGGCGCGACTGGATGCATTGAAGGCGCACGGCGCCGGCCGGGTCGAGTATCGGGCGGTGGATCTTGGCGATCTGTCACAGGTTGAAGCGCTGGTCGCCAGGGTAATGCGCGAGCACGGCGGCCTGCATGGCGTGCTGCACAGCGCGGGGATGATTGCGGACAACTTCATTCTGAAAAAGACGGCGCAGGAGTTCGTCGAGGTATTGGCGCCGAAGGTGAGCGGGACGTGGCATCTGGATGATGCGACCCGTGGTTTGCAGCTCGATTTCTTTGCCTTGTTCTCGTCGGTGGCGAGTGCGTTCGGAAATGTGGGTCAGTCGGACTATGCGGCGGCGAATGGCTTTCTGGATGCGTTCGCGAAGTATCGCAACGGCCTTGTGAGTACGGGTGAGCGACATGGCCGCACGGTATCGATCCATTGGTCGCTGTGGCAGTCGGGCGGGATGCAGTTGGATGCAGTGCTGCAATCTGAAATAGAGCGTGCAACAGGGATGCGCCCGTTGTCCACGGCGAACGGTCTGCAGGCGTTCCATCGCAGCGTGGTGGCGGGGCATCACCGGATCGTTGTCATGGAAGGCGTGCTCGAGACGCTCAGGCGGACCCTGGATGAGGCTGCGCCTGAATGGTTGACGCAGCCGGCCGCAGTCTCCGAATCACTCGACGATGAGGACCTGATCGAGAAGACGCAGGACTGGCTGCGACGCCGGTTTTCGGTGCTGTTGAAGCTGTCCTCGCACCGGATCGATCCGCAGGCGCAGCTGGAGCAGTACGGAATCGACTCGATTCTGGCGATGCGGTTGACGAGCGAGCTGGAGAAAACATTCGGCGTACTGTCGAAGACGCTGTTCTTCGAGTATCGCACCATCGCGGATCTGGCCGATCACATGGTCGCATCGCATCCGGCAGTCTTGAATGGCCTGTTCGCGAAGGGGCGCGCGGGCGCGCTGCCGGACGTGCCTGCAATCAAATCTGTTGCGGATGCCAAGTTCCGGTCACCATCGCGTTCTCTGCCGGTCCGGCCATTGCCGTCGCCCATGCCGGTAACAGGCGGTGCAGGATTCTCTGTCGAGCCGATCGCGATCGTGGGTCTGAGTGGCCGTTATCCGGAAGCGCCGGATCTCGCGACGTACTGGACCAATCTGCGCGATGGCAAGGACTGCATCGTCGAGGTGCCGCCCGAGCGCTGGGACTGGCGCGATTATTTCACCGAAGACCGGACCCAAAGCGGTCATCACTACAGCCGCTGGGGCGGCTTCATTACGGGCGTCGACGAGTTCGATCCCCAGTTCTTCAATATCGCACCGCGTGAGGCGAAGCAGATCGATCCGCAGGAACGACTGTTCCTGCAGCATGCGTGGATGGCGGTCGAAGACGCCGGCTATTCGCGGGCGAGTCTGCGCTCCAACGATGTCGCATCCAGCGATGTCGGCGTGTACGTCGGGGTGATGTACAGCGAATACCAGTTGTTTGGCGCCGAGGCGAGTCTTCGCGGCCAGCGCATGGGTTTGGCGGGCAGTTTTGCGAGCATCGCCAATCGGGTGTCGTATGCGCTGGATCTGCATGGTCCGAGCATGACCCTCGACACGATGTGCTCGTCGTCGCTGACCGCGATCCATCTGGCCTGCCAGGACCTCAGACTCGGCCGTACCCGCCTGGCGATCGCCGGTGGCGTGAACGTCACGATTCATCCGAACAAATATCTGGTGCTGAGCTCGGGCCAGTTCATTTCCAGCGACGGCCACTGCCAGAGTTTCGGCGAAGGTGGCGACGGCTACATTCCAGGCGAAGGCGTCGGCGTGGTGCTGCTCAAGCGGCTGTCGGATGCGCAGCGCGATGGCGATCAGATCTACGGGATCATCCGCGGCAGCGCATTGAGCCACGGCGGCAAGACCAACGGCTATACGGTGCCCAACCCGCAGGCGCAGACCAGCGCGATCAGCCAGGCGCTTGCCGAAGCGAAGGTCGATGCGCGGCATATCAGCTATATCGAAGCGCACGGGACCGGCACGAAGTTGGGCGATCCGATCGAGATCGCGGCCTTGAACAAGGCGTTCGGTCTGACCACGCAGGACCGGCAGTTCTGTCTGATCGGTTCGGCGAAGTCGAATATCGGGCATTGCGAAGCGGCTGCGGGCATCGCCGGGTTGACCAAGGTGCTGCTGCAGATGCGGCATCGGCAGGTGGTGCCGTCGCTGCATTCGGCGCAGCTGAATCCGCATATCGATTTTGCGAGCAGCCCGTTCACGGTCAATCAGACCTTGACGGCGTGGGAAGCGCCGCTGGTCGATGGGCGTCGCGTGCCGCGGATCGCGGGGATTTCGTCGTTCGGTGCGGGTGGTTCGAACGCGCACATGATC
>JANLSB010000550.1:0-4861 GCA_031362125.1 Lysobacterales bacterium
TCGATGCCGAGACCTTCGCCGGCGAATCCAGTTCGACCCAGTATTGCAGCCAGGCGCACTTCGCATTCATGCCGTACTGGCCCTCCTTGTCCTCGTCCTGGTCGTCGGCGCCGCCCCAGCAGTTCATATTGCCGTTCGCCGACATGTCCAGCGCTCGCGAGGTCCAGAACGGAATGAAGACCTGCTCTTCGGTGCCGAATCGGCTCTGGGTGAGGTCGTAGAACTTCGGCTTCAGCCGCCATGGCTTCAACACGCCAATGATCTTGAACGCGGTCTGTTCCAGACGAACGGTCTTGCCGACGCTGTTGCCACCGCCGAAGAGTTTTTCGTTGAGCTTGGAAGAAATCACCGCGACCCGCGCCCGCGCCTCATCGTCTTCGCGCGTCCAGGCCTGTCCGTACGCCAACGGCACATCGAACATCGGGAAAAAGTCCGCGCCGGTGAATCTCGCATCGGCGATGAACGGGGTCAATCCGTTGCGATCGGGCTCGATCGCCACCCCGCCGGCGGTCATGATCGCCGGGCGGTCGCCGCGCTTTTCGCGCATCAGCGCCTCGGCATCGAAACGTGTCATCTGCGATTCGGGATCTTCGCCCGGCTGGTAGCCGCGTTTGCTTGCCGGGTCGAGCCGCGGGTAGAAGAGCTTCTCGCTTTTCTGCGGGATCGGGTTTCCGGACAGCACATGGAACACCGTCAGTGCGGTCATGCTGGCGCCGATGCCCAGCGCGATCGCCAGCACCATCAGCGCGGTCAGGACCTTGTTGCGCCTGAAACTGCGTATCGCCAGCGAAACGTAATAGGTGAACATCGTATCGGATGACATGACGATGACCTCAGGCCGTGGTCGTGGAGGTTTGCGTGCCGGGCGCGCGGAGCAGGCTGGCGTCGCTGCGCAGGTCGGTGACCATGCCGTCGACGATGTGCACGTTGCGCTGCGCGCGGGCGGCGAGCTCAGGGTCGTGGGTGACCATGATGATCGTGGTGCCTTGGCCGTTGATCTCCTCCAGCAGCTCAAGCACGCTGCGTGCCATCTGCGAATCGAGGTTGCCGGTGGGTTCGTCGGCGAGCAGCAGCTTCGGGCTGCCGGCGAGCGCACGCGCGATCGCGGCGCGCTGCTGCTGACCGCCGGAGAGTTCCGACGGATAGTGCTTCATTCGCGAGCCAAGACCGACCCGCGTCAGCGAGTCCTCGATGCGCTTGCGGCGATCGGCCGCCGACATGCCGCGATAGCGCAGCGGCGCGTCGACGTTGTCGAACAGGTTCAGATCGGGAATCAGATTGAAACTCTGGAAGATGAAGCCGATCTTGCGGTTGCGCAGCTTCGAGCGTGCGTCGTCGCCGAGCTTGCTGACGTCTTCGCCGTCCAGCAGATAGGTACCGCCAGTGAATTCCTCCAGCAGCCCGGCGATATTCAGGAACGTGGTCTTGCCCGAGCCCGACGGCCCGGTGACCGCAACGAATTCACCATCGCGCACATGCAGATCGAGCGCGCGCAGCGCATGGGTTTCGACCAGTTCGGTGCGATAAACCTTGGTGACGCCTTGCATATGCAACATGGGAGACTCCGGGAGCTTTTTGTGGGGGCGGCGGAAGCCGCGAATGTGGGAGCGGCGGGAGCCGCGAAAACCGTCTGATGAGCGAGCGACTTCAGCCGCCGATACGGAAGCGCGACGGCAAAGGCGGCATCGCGACAAAACTCGCGCGACGCCGCGGCCGATGCATCGCTGCGTCGTTGGCGGAAGGCGCAAATGCGAAGCGATGCAGCGACGGCATCGTGCCGCTCACGGCATCGATCAGTGCCTGCGCGGACCAATTCAGATCGAACAGGAAGGGATCGGGCACGAAATCAAGCGTAATGTTGTCGGCGACAGCATTTTCGATAGACGGTCTCATGATCATTCTCCAGTGATACGGATGCGCTCGGCGTCGCCGAACTGGTCGCTGCCGGAGACCACGATGCGGTCGCCGACCTTCGCGCCGTCGACAATCTCCACGGCGCCGAGGCTGCTGACGCCGGTGCGCAGCGGACGCTTCACGGCGATGTTGCCGTCCATGACGTAGGCGAACCGGCCGCCGCTCTGCTCCAGGAACGGGCCGCGTTCGACGTTGAGCACGTTCTTGCGGGTATCGAGCACGATCCGCGCGCTGAGGCGCTGGTTCTGACGCAGACCCGGCGGCTGTTTGTCGGTGAAGCGCAGGCGTGCGGCGACTTCGCCGTTCACGACTTCCGGCGATACGGCCGAGATCGCTGCTGCAAAGATGCCGCCGGTGCTGGTCACTTCGGCCGGGATGCCGATACCCAGATCACGGGCGAAACTTTCCGGCACCTTGATCTCGACTTCAAACACCGACAGGTCGACCAGACTCAGCACGGCGGCATTCGCGGCGACGTTGGCGCGCTGGGCGATCATCAGCTGACCGACCTGGCCGTCGAACGGTGCGCGCAGCGTGAGTGCATCGACCTGGCGCTGCAGTTCGACCACCGCCGAACGCTGACGGTCCGCCTGCAGATGTTTGTTGCGGGTATCGAGCCCGGCGCCGCGGCTCTGCAGCGTGAATTCCTGGCGTGCGGCGGCGAGGCCGAGTTCGGATTTCTTCAGTGTGTCCTGCGCGCGGGCGACATCGATCTGCGCGACTGCGCCGCCTTCGAATGCACGACGGTTGCGCTCGAGATCGCGCTGCGCGGCGACCTGATCGATCGTCGCCTGATCCAGCAGCTTGCGCGCATTGGCACGGGTCAGTTCGCCGTCCAGTCCGGCACGGCTGGCTTCGGCCTCCAGACTCGCGAGCGTCGATGCTTCCTGCGCCAGCCGGCTGCGCAGCTCCGGGCTGTCGATCTCGGCCATAGTCTGCCCTTGTTTCACCACATCGCCTGCGACCACCTTCAGCGTCACCGTGCCGGCGGCGATGGTGTAGAGCGTCGGGCTGTTCGCGGAAATCACGCGCCCTTCTGCGGACAGGTCACGGACCAGATCGCCCTGCTGCACGGCTGCGATGCGCAGCCGCGCCGCGTCGACCGACCGACCGCCGCCGCGCCACGACGACAGCACGCCGCCGATGGCGACCATCAGCGCGACCGCGACGCCGCCGACGATCAACCAGCGGCGCCTTTTCGCGGAGAGCGGCGAGGCGCGGAGAACCTGGTCCTGGCCTGAGGTATCGCGGATGTTCATGAGGTCGGGGTCGAAGTAGTGGGTGGGTACGAAGTGATCAATTGCCGATGCGGAACAGCGGCAGCGTCGACTGCGCGGCGTAGCCGCGCGTCGGGCGGCGGCTCGGGCGGTGCAGTTGTGCGGCGTTCGCCGGCAGCTTGAATTCGAAGGTGTGCAGCGGCGGCAGTGCCGTGGGGAAGGCGGCGACCAGATCGTCGGCCGACCATTGCGGGAAGAAAGCGGTCTCGGTGGACGTGGACATGACGGACTCCATGGGCGAGGTTGGGGGTGCGGTTCGTGCGGCTCGGGAGTGCGCTCCCGCAGATGGGATAAAGCAAGCTGCGTGCCAACTATAACCATATGTTTTTAAAGTACTTTTAGTATTGGCAGCGGTGTCCGCAGGCTGTCCGGACGTGTCCGCGCGGACGCTCTGCCGGGCTTTCGCCGTTACACTACGCACACCAATCAGTCAGTGGTGACTCACACATGTGCGGAATTGTCGGCGCGATCGCGGATCGCGATGTGGTACCGGTGTTGATCGAAGGTCTGAAGCGGCTCGAATATCGCGGTTACGACTCGGCCGGCATCGCGATCGTTGATCGGAATGCCGTCGACGACAGCAGCAGTGGCCACGATGTGCGTCGCGTGCGCCGCACCGGTCGCGTCGTGGAGATGGAAAGCGCCGCCGCCAGCGAAACCTTCCACGCCCATCTCGGCATCGGCCACACCCGCTGGGCGACCCATGGCGGCGTTACCGAATCCAACGCGCATCCGCACATCAGCCACGGCGTGGCGCTGGTGCACAACGGCATCATCGAGAACCACGAGCAGCAGCGCGAACGTCTGCGTGCGCTCGGGTATGCGTTCGAGTCGCAAACCGATACCGAAGTCATCGCCCATTTGATCCATCACTATCTGACCCAGGGCGACGATCTGCTGCGTGCACTGCAGCGCGTGGTCAAAGAGCTCGAAGGCGCTTATGCGCTGGCAGTGGTCAGTCGTAAAGAGCCCGACCGGATGGTCTGCGCGCGCATGGGCTGCCCGCTGTTGATCGGTCTGGGCGAGGGCGAGAACTTCATCGCCTCCGATGTGTCCGCGATCATCCAGGCCACCCGTCGGGTGATCTTCCTTGAAGAAGGCGATACCGCTGAGGTCGCCCGCAGCGGCGTGCGCGTGTTCGATGCCACCGATACAGAAGTCCAGCGTGACGTGCATGTGTCCGACGTGTCGCTGGCCTCGCTGGAACTCGGTCCGTATCGCCACTTCATGCAGAAAGAGATCCATGAACAGCCGCGTGCGATCGCCGACACCATCGAAGCGATCATCGACCACGGCAGCTTCACGCCCGAGCTGTTCGGAAAGGACGCTGACGCGATCCTGCGCAACCTCGATGGCCTACAGATCCTCGCCTGCGGCACCAGCTACTATGCCGGCCTGACCGCGCGCTACTGGTTCGAGGCCATCACCGGTCTGCCGTGCAATGTCGAGATCGCCAGCGAATACCGCTACCGCAAGGTGGTGGCCAATCCGCGTCAGTTGATCGTCACCATCTCGCAGTCGGGTGAAACCCTCGACACGATGGAGGCGCTGAAATACGCGAAGTCGTTGGGCCACGACAAGACCCTGTCGATCTGCAATGTCCCCGAGAGCGCGATCCCGCGCGCCAGCAGACTGGTGTTCTACACCCGCGCCGGCGCCGAGATCGGCGT
>JANLSB010000561.1:0-3936 GCA_031362125.1 Lysobacterales bacterium
GTGCTGATCTCCAACCCCAAGCGCTATGCCGATCTGAGGCGTGGCCAGGCGGCGCAGGTGAAGCCGGTGGGCGATGCCGCCACCGAATCGGCCACCGAGCCAGAAGACGACGCCTATGCCGAATTCGGCACCGATGACGCCACGCCACTTTCGCCCACTTCGGACAACACAGCCGCCACCGACGGTACGGAACTGAGCGCCGATGTGGGCCCGCTGGAATTGCCGACGCCGTTCAAGATCAGCGAAAACATCATCTACGACCCGCCGCACGTGTCACCGCGCATCCGTGCCCAAGACGGCGTGTTGCTGGCCTGCTGGCAGCCGATACAGCCGCTGGACGAGAAGGACTATATGGAAATTGTCATCAAGCAGGCAGCACATGAGGAAATTCGCAGCCGCCTGGACCAGTACGGTGTGTTCGACAAACAACTTTTCCCCGACCTCGATGGCATCGCCAAGTGGCTGAAGTTCCGCGCCTACGAAATCAACGGAACGATCTGAGGAACCCTGCCCATGCCCGGCCAAACCACCGAACGCGCTTTTGAGTTTCATGTAGAAGATTTGCTGCTCAAGCAGGGTGGCTGGCTGTCCGGTACGAATGCCGAATGGGACAAGGCGCGGGCATTGTTTCCGGCGCGGGTGTTCGCTTTCATCGAAGCCACCCAGCCCACGCTGTGGGCGGAGATGGCCGCGCATCACGGCAGTAACCTGCAGCCCATGTTGCTGGATGCCTTGAGCAAGGAACTCGACATCAAGGGCAGCCTGCATGTGCTGCGCCACGGCTTCAAGTTTTACGGCAAGTTGTTCCGGTTGGCTTATTTCAAACCGGCGCATGCGCTGTCTCCGGACGTACTGGCGCTGTACGCGCAGAATGGGCTGACGGTGACACGACAGGTGCCGTGCCATCCCGGCGACCACAGCACGGTGGATATGGTGCTGGCGGTGAACGGCCTGCCGGTGGCGACGATCGAATTGAAAAATCCGGGAACCGGCCAGAGCTGGCGGCATGCGGTGCAGCAGTACCAGACCGACCGCGATTCACGCGCGCCGCTGTTCGAGTTCAGGAAGCGTGCGCTGGTGCATTTCGCGGCCGACCCGGACGAAATCCGAATGACCACACGGCTGGCGAAAGAGAAGACCTTCTTTCTGCCGTTCAATCGCGGCAGTCATCCGGGCCAGATCCAGTGCGGTGCCGGCAACCCGCAGCACCCCAGCGGCTATCGCACCGGCTATTTCTGGCAGGACAGCCTGCAGCGCGACAGTTTTCTGGACATCCTTGGCCACTTTCTCTTCATCGAGAAAGACGAGCAGAAAGTGGACGACGGCCGCGGCGGCAAGAAGCTGGTGGTCACCGAAAAGCTGGTCTTTCCCCGTTATCACCAACTCGACGGGGTGCGTGCGCTGATCGACGCGGCGCGCGTGGAAGGCGCTGGCCGCAATTATCTGATTCAGCATTCCGCTGGCAGCGGCAAGACCAACAGCATTTCGTGGCTGTCGCACCGGCTCGCCAGCCTGCACGACGCGCAGGACCAGAAAGTCTTCGACTGCGTCATCGTGATCACCGACCGCAAGGTGCTGGACAAGCAGTTGCAGGACGCGATCTACCAGATCGAACACGCGCAGGGCGTTGTCAAAGCCATCGATCAGGATGCGAAGCAGCTTGCAGCCGCGCTGATCGACGGGACCAAGATCGTCATCACCACGCTGCAGAAGTTTCCGTTCGTGCTGCGCGGACTGCTGCACGCGGCAGGCGCCGACAGCCAGGACAAGGCCAGCGATGAGGAACAAGCGCAGGCGCAATCCTGGCGCGCGGAAATCGCGCAGCGACGCTATGCGGTGATCGTGGACGAAGCGCATTCCAGCCAGACCGGCGAAACCGCGCGCGAACTCAAAGGGATCCTCGGCGGAAACGCCGCAGCGGCTGGAGCCGGGCAGGACGACGACGAGCCGGATTGGGAAGACCGCCTCAATCAGATCATGGCCTCGCGCGGTCAGCAGAAGAACCTGAGCTTTTTCGCCTTTACCGCCACGCCCAAGGGCAAGACATTGGCGCTGTTCGGGCGTGAAGGTGCGAGTGGCAAGCCGGAAGCCTTCCATACCTATTCGATGCGTCAGGCCATCGAGGAAGGTTTCATCCTGGACGTGTTGCGCAACTATACGACCTACAGCACCTGGTACAAATTCGTGAAAACGCTCGAAGACGATCCGAATTTGCCCAAGAAGAAAGGCGCGAAGGCGCTGGCGAAATTCAAGGAACTGCACCCGCACAATATCGAGCAGAAAACCGAAGTCATCATCGAACATTTTCGCGAACACGTCCGCCATCAGCTGGGCGGTCGCGGTAAAGCGATGGTCGTTACATCTAGTCGCATCCAGGCGGTGCGCTACAAGCTGGCCTTCGAGCAATACATCAAGGACTGCAAGATCGACGGCATCCGCCCTTTGGTAGCGTTCAGCGGCACCGTGAAAGACCCGGACACCGGCATCGAGTACACCGAGCCCGGGATGAATCCGGACTGCGTGACGGGAAAATCGATCTCGGAGAGTCAATTGCCGGAACGATTCGGTTCGAGCGACTACCAAGTGCTGCTGGTCGCCAGCAAGTATCAGACCGGGTTCGATCAACCACTGCTGTGCGCCATGTACGTGGACAAGCGTCTCGACAACGTGCAGGCGGTACAGACCCTGTCCCGATTGAACCGTAAGATCGTGGGTAAAGACGAACCGTTCGTGCTCGACTTCGTCAACAAGCCTGAAGACATCTACGCTGCGTTCAAACCGTATTTCGATTCGACCAGCCTGCAGGAGTCGGCGAAGCCGGAGATTCTGCCGGGCCTCAAGCATGCGCTGGATTTGATCCAGGTGTATCACTGGAGTGAGGTCGAAGCTTTCGCAAGAATCTTCTACCGGCAGCCGGAACGACAGAACCCTGCCGATCATGCGCATATGCAGCGGCACCTGCAGCCTGCGGTCGACCGCTTCAAGGCGATCCGGGACGAAGACGAACGCGAAGATTTCCGCGACAAGCTGGCCGCCTATGTGCGGATGTACTCATTCCTCAGCCAGATACTTCCCTACGCGGATCAGGATCTGGAACTGTTGTACAGCTATGGCCGTTTCCTGCTGCCGCATCTACCCATCGACCGCGACGACACTGTGGTCAAGATCAGCGATGAAGTTGCGCTGCAGTACTACCGTCTGCAGCGTGTGTCCAGCGGCCCGATCGATCTCAAGATCGGTGAGCCGCAGGGGGCATACAGCCCAAGCGATATCGGTACCGGAACGGCCAAGGAAGAAAAAGCACCGTTGTCGGAAATCATTCGTGCGCTGAACGAGCGTTTCGGCACGAGTTTCACGGAGGAGGATCGCCTGTTCTTCGAGCAAATCAAGGTCCGTGCCGAGAACAATGCCCAGGTGATCCAGACCGCGATGGCGAACCCCTTGGACAAGTTCCAGTTGGGCATACGCAAGCTCATCGAAGATATGCTGATACAGCGCATGTCCGACAACGACAAGATCGTTACGCGCTACATGGAAGATCCCGCGTTTCAGAATATTGCGCTCTCGGTTCTGGCCAGGGAGATTTTCGAGTCGGTGCATGCGAGAGTTGCAAAGGACGACGCATAGTTCGAAGCCCGGAAGTGATGATCGATCGCTTCCGGGATGATCGCTGCGATGTGATGCAAGCCAAGATGCCGCTTTGCTGCATCCGGGCCACGCGCGTGCTGTTGCAGGGCTTTTGGGTCCGATGGGTGTGTTCGGGATGACAGAGTGTGTGGGGTTGGTGGAGGCGTGATGCGTTGCGCGAAGAGCGCCCCTCATCCGGCGCTTTGAGCCACCATCTCCCCGCTGCGCGGGGAGAGGGGAAGGCATCGCGACTTCCGTCGCTAGAACGGAGGTGAACACCGGAGAACAACGGTCAATGCAAATGTTCGG
>JANLSB010000587.1:0-2506 GCA_031362125.1 Lysobacterales bacterium
ACACGTCGAGGATGTCGTTGACTTTGTCGTAGTCGCCCGCCTGTCCACCGAGCAGATCGGCGGCGTCAAGCGTGTACCACGCATCGACGCCCTCGCGTTCGACGCGCTCGGCGACCTGACGCATCAGCGCCGGGGAATTGGGATGCGGTTCGCCGGTTTCGCGATGCACGAACAGCGCTATCGGCACGCCCCAGGTGCGCTGGCGTGAGATCGTCCAGTCCGGACGACCATCGATCATGCCGGCGATACGCGCCTGACCCCAGCCCGGAAACCATTCGACCTGTTTGATCGCATCCAGCGCGTCGTCGCGCAGATTCGCCTGGGTCATCGAGACGAACCACTGCGGCGTGGCGCGGAAAGCGACCGGCTTGTGATGCCGCCAACAGTGCGGATAGCTGTGGCGGATCTCGTGATGCGCCAGCAGCGCGCCGATATCGCGCAGCGCTTCGGTGATGACCTCGTTGGCTTTCCAGATGTGCAGGCCGGCAAGGACAATGTCACCCAGCGGCGGCGTCGATGGCAGATACACGCCGCGGCCGTCGACCGGGTTCAACTGCGCAGCGGTGTACTGCTCGATCAATCCATATTTCAGACCGACCGCGAAGTCTTCCTGGCCGTGACCGGGCGCGGTGTGGACAGCGCCGGTACCGTCTTCCGCGGAGACGTGGTCACCGAGGATCAACGGGATGTCGCGTTCCGCGTAAAAAGGATGCGCCAGCACGATACCTTCGAGCGCGGCGCCGTGCGCGCGGCCAAGCACGGTTGCGTCTTCAACGCCGTAACGCTGCAATGCTTTGGCGACCAGCGTCTCCGCAAGCACGAGTAACTGACGCTTGCCGTCGCACACCGGGCCTTCGACCAGCGCGTATTCCAGATCGGGGCCGAGAGTAACCGCCAGCGAAGCCGGCAGCGTCCATGGTGTGGTCGTCCAGATCGGCACAGCGACCGAGACATCGCCCTCGATGCCAACGCCGAACTTCGCCGCCAGCGCATGCGGTTCACGCGCGGCATAAGCCACGTCCACGGCCGGCGACTGCTTGTCTTCGTATTCGATCTCGGCCTCGGCCAGCGCTGAGCCGCAGTCGAAGCACCAGTACACCGGCTTCACGCCGCGCAGCAGATGACCGTTTTCGATCACTTTCGCCAGCGCACGCATTTCATCGGCTTCGAATGCGAAGTCGAGCGTGCGGTACGGGTTGTCCCAGTCGCCGATCACGCCCAGACGCTTGAAGTCGCGGCGCTGGATGTCGATCTGCTCGTTGGCGTATTCGCGGCACTTCGCGCGGAATTCGGCGGCGTCGAGCTTCACCCCGACCTTGCCGTGTTTTTTCTCGACCGCCAGTTCGATCGGCAGACCGTGGCAAACCCAACCCGGCACGTACGGCGCGTCAAAGCCGGCCATCGTCTTCGACTTGACGATGATGTCCTTGAGGATCTTGTTGACTGCGTGACCCAGATGGATCGCACCGTTTGCGTACGGCGGGCCGTCGTGAAGCACGAAGGTCGGGCGACCTTTGGCCTTCCCGCGCAATTGCTGGTACAAGCGCTCGCGCTCCCAGCGCGCCAGCGTGTCCGGCTCCCGCTTCGGCAGATCGCCGCGCATCGGAAACTCCGTTGCCGGCAAATGGATCGTGTCCTTGTAGCGTTGCTTGTCTGCAGTGCTGTCTTGATCGCTCACGCGGTGGCCCGTTCAGTCGTTTTCATCAGAATATGCCGCGCCTGCGCCGCGTCGCGGTCCATCTGCACGACCAGAGTCGGCAGATCGGGGAATTTCTCTTCGTCGCGGAGGCGCGCGACGAATTCGATCTCGATCAGCTTGCCGTATAGGTCGCCATCGAAGTCGAACAGATGCGCCTCCAGCAGCGGCTCTTTGCCGCCCACGGTGGGACGCGTGCCGAAGCTGGATACCGACGGCCATCGCGTCACACCCACACCGTGTACCCAAGTCGCGTAAATACCGCGCAATGCAGGGGTCTTGTTGGCAAAACGCAGATTGGCGGTGGGATAGCCGAGCGTACGCCCCAGCTGCTTCCCATGTACCACCCGCCCGGCAATCGAATAAGGCTTGCCGAGCAGGCGCGTCGCGCTGGTGAAATTGCCGTCCTGCAAGGCTGCGCGGATGCGGGTGCTGGACACCGGTTCACCGTCGAGCTCGACCGGCGCGATGGTTTGGGCAGCGAATCCAAGCTCGGCGCCCATCCGCTGCAGCAGCGCGAGATTGCCGGCCCGGGCGCGGCCGAAGCGGAAATCCGGGCCGACCCACGCCTCGCGCGCCTGCAGCCGCGCGACCAGCAGACGTTCCACGAAATCCTCGGGCGAAAGACCAGCAAGTACTGCATTGAAGCGCAGCAGACCGACGTGATCGACGCCAAGTGCCCGTAGCTCACCCAGCTTCATCCTCGGCAGTTGCAGCCGCGGCGGCGACGCGCCACCGGCGAAGAATTCGCGCGGTAGCGGTTCGAAACTCAATGCGACCGCAGGCACACCCAGCGCCCGCGCCCGCGCG
>JANLSB010000600.1:0-12400 GCA_031362125.1 Lysobacterales bacterium
CTTTCGCGTCATCTCAGCTTCGGCTGGGCCAACACGATCCAGGCCGCGGTGTTCGCAGCGATCCACGACGACCCGGTGCGGCTGCCGTTCTATTTCGCCATGGGTCTGACGGCTGGCTGGCTGGTCAAGAGGACACGCTCGTTGGGGCCAGCCATCGCATTGCATGCCTTGAACAACGCCGTGGCGTTTTCGTTGAAATTGTTCTGAAGGTTCATGGTCGCGGAGCGAGCCTCGCTCTGACTGTGACACTTGAACTCTGAAGCCGATCAGCCTTGACGTGCACCGCCGAGGACGCCATCCGCGCCATCGATGCCAGCGCGCAGACCTGCGACCAGTGGGGCGCGCTGCGTCTGATCGATCCGGTCGGCGTACGTTCGCAAGGCTGGCTCTGATCTTCGCGGGTGTCCTGCCCCGCAAGTCTGTCCCGCAAGCAACGCGAAGAGGCCGCCCGGATCGGCGCGGCCTCCATGCTTGCCTGATGCGTCAAGGGCTTTTGTAGTAAACGTTGTCGATGGCGAATTCGACATCCGTCGGCGGCGGGTCGGACACCACCATGAACATCTGTTTGATCGAGCGCATGTCCAGATCGTGGAATGCGCTGAACGGGATGCTCACTTCATGCCAGGCGCCGTCGCGGACCAGACCATACTGCTGGCCACCATCGACGAAATTCAGCCAGCTGTCGCCGAAGGACGAATTGATGCCGATCTTGAACGTGGACTTCGCGGTCGTCTTCATGTGGAACTTGAGCATGCCGCCTGCATAGTTGCGCATGTCGCGGTAGCCGGTGTAGATGCCCATGCCGTACCAGTTGCCTGCCGCCGCACGGAAGGACATCACTGCGCTGCCTTCGTACGGCGTTGTGGGTCTGGGGGTGAGATTGTTCCAGAGGTACAGCTCGGCGCCATTGCCGAATTCGAGCTTCCCCGCAAGGCAGCATTGTTCGGTATACACGCCGAACTTGCCTCTGGGAGGCGCCGCTTTGGCGCCTATATACAGCGTGCTTCCCGGGTTCTGGTACAGCCGGATATAGTCGATTTCCATTTTGCCGGGCATCGGCGCGGTGATGCCGGTGGGCGAATAGATGCCGGTATAGCTGCCGCCTACGGCGAGGTTCAACAGCAGGAAATACTGCTGGTGGAACTCCTGTAACGACGCAGCTTCGATGTTCGAGATCGCGAACTCGAAGTAGGGTATGCCGTCGATGGTCGCGCGGATGAACTGCGGGTCCCAGGTCATGCGGTAGGTATGGAAACCGGTCGTAAGGTCGGTGGTGCTGTTGTAGTCACGCCCGTAGTCGGCCTGCGAGCCGTTGAAGTCCCAGTGCACAGCGGCGCCGATCCGGCGATTGACCACGCCATCGGCGATCGCCTGCGCGTTGCCGGCTTCCAGGATGTCGATCTCGCCACGGCCCGGCCATACGCCGATCGTTCCCAGCATCCAATACGCCGGCCACAGCCCGTTGCCGAGGTTCGGCATCTTGATCCGGGCTTCCAGAGTGCCGTATTTGTAGTGCATGCGGCCCTCCGTTTTCAGTCTTGCGGAGGTGAATGCGCTGCCCTGAAAGCTTTCGCGCCGCGCTTCGATGATCAGTTTGCCGTTTTCGATCCGGGCGTTTTCCGGGCGGCTGGTGTAGTACTGCAGTTCGCTGTTGCCCCAACCGCACAGACCGATCTGACAGCCATTGCCGACGTCGTAGGTCCATTTGTTGGCGTTGATCGTGGGGCCGTTGAAGTTGTCCTGCCAGACCAGCGTCTGGGCATGCCCTGCCTGTGGCAGGCATGCCATTCCCGCGCCAGCGAGCAGGGCAAGAGTGAATCCGATGATGCGGGACGTGCGCATGCGATTCTCCTTGAGGGGATTGATCGGCCAGGACTCCAGTCATGACCGGTGGCGATCATTGGGCTGTCTTGACAGCGCTGTCAACATCGGTCCGACCGGAGGTCCGGTTTGGTGTTGCCGGTGATGGAAATCCGACAAGTTCAGGTCGAATCATCGCGCTGTCCGTATCCCTCCATGCTGCAGGGCAGCAAAATTCTGCGCGGCGTCGATGCATTGAATGGCCTGTCGCCGATTCGTCAAACGCGGCAGCCGTCGCGTCTCATGCATCGATCGTGATGGCGGTTGGTGGGGTATGGCCGATGCGTGGCTTTGCAGGCGTCTACACTAGCGACCCTCATCCACGC
Source organism: Lysobacterales bacterium (assembly GCA_031362125.1). Taxonomy (GTDB): domain Bacteria; phylum Pseudomonadota; class Gammaproteobacteria; order Xanthomonadales; family Xanthomonadaceae; genus Lysobacter_I. The sequence continues at coordinate 2,187 of JANLSB010000600.1, forward strand.
CAACCGCCCGCGCTCGGGCCCAGTCGCCGGACCCCATGATCAACAACGACGTGCTGCGCAGCATTCGCTACATGCTCGATCTGAGCGACATCAAAGTTGTAGAGATCACCCGGCTGGTCGATCCGGCGTTTCCGATCGAGAAGACGGATGTGCTGGCGTTCCTGCGTCGGGAGGACGATCCCGAGTACGTCGAATGCAGCGATGCGGTGCTCGCGCATCTGCTCGACGGGCTGGTGATCCATTGCCGTGGCCGCAACGACAGCCTCCCGCCGCGACCGGTGGAGAAGCGCGTCACCAATAACCTCGTGCTGAAAAAGCTGCGCGTCGCGTTCGAGCTGAAGGATGTCGACCTGCACGATGTCTTCGCCGCCGCTGGTTTTCCGCTTTCGAAGCCGGAGTTGAGCGCCCTGTTCCGCCAACCGGGCCATCACAACTATCGCGCCTGTGGCGATCAGCTGCTGCGCAATTTCCTCAAGGGATTGACGCTTCGTGTGCGCGGGTCTTGATCATTCGATCGAATCACTCGATGTTTGAAGGATCTCTTCGCGATGGCTGCAGCAATCATCCATCAGCAAGCCCAACAGTTTTCTTTCTCGCCGCGCATCACGCGTGAAGGGCGCCGGCGATACGGCGTGATGTTGTCGCCAGCGCCTATTGTCAGAACTTCTCGCCCACCGGCAGATAGCGCCATTCGCCCGCCGGCAGTTTGCCCAGCGACAGCCGGCCGATGCGCAAGCGCCGTATCGCCGTCACCTGAAGCCCCACTTGCGCGCACATGTCGCGGATCTGTCCGGGCCGTACGGCCCGGATGGCAAAACGCAGACGGACCTCATTTTGCCAGCTCACCTTGCATGGCAACAGTTCGCGTCCCTGATAGCTCAGACCTTCGTTGAGGCGGCGCAGGCCATACGGCTTGATATCACCGCTGACTTCGACGATGTATTCCTGCTCGATCTGGTCGGCATCCTCGGTCAGCCGGCGCCACACGCGGCCGTTCTGGGTCAGCACCATCAGACCGCTGGCCTCGTTGTCCAGCGGCACCAGCGGCGTCAGTCGGATGAAGTGGTTCTGGAGCTGACGGATGCCGGAGGGATCTTCCGCCCAGCGCGACGTGGGCGTGACCAGCGTCGCAGCGGATTTTCTGCCGCCGATCGCATCGAAACCGGCCGGCTTGTGCAGCAGCATCGTCGCGGGTTCCGGTTCCTGCAGCACCGCGGCGGGATCGATCTCGATGCATTCGTCCGACACCGGATGCTGCGGCGCCTCGATGACCTTGCCGTCCACCGACACCCAGCCGCCTTCGATGTAGCGCTCGGCATCGGCGCGCGAACAGCGGGCCAGTTCAGCCACACGCTTGGAAAGTCGTTCGGGTTCGGTCATGGCGGTCTCGGGCGGGCCCGTGACGGTGCACGAGGGAGGACGGGGCGGAGCAGGGCGCCGACAGCGGAATCGCGACGGTTTGCAGGTTTCGGCGCAATGCTACTGTGTTGCGACGTTCCCCGGTATCGCCAGCCGATATCATCGCAGAAGAGCCACGCCATGAATGCTCAAGCGTCATACCCGATCGGCACACCCGGCCAGCCCTGGGGCCCTGCGGAAGTCGCCGAATGGCGATCGCGACAGCGCCGTCATCGCAGCTACGCGACCGACGTACTCGGCCTGATCGAACGACTGCGCGCGGGTTTCGATGTGCTGCAGTACGGTCAGCTCGACTACGCACCCGACAGCTACCCGCTGTTTGCGATCAGGAGCCGCGACTGGCACGAGGCATTGCCGTGCGTGCTGGTCACCGGCGGCGTGCACGGCTACGAAACCAGCGGCGTGCACGGTGCGCTGCGTTTCGTCGACCTGCATGCGGCGGACTACGCCGGCCGCGTCAATCTGCTGATCGCGCCCTGCGTCAGCCCGTGGGCCTACGAGCGTATCCATCGCTGGAACCACGACGCGATCGATCCCAACCGTTCGTTCCGCGACTACAGCCCCGCACAGGAATCGGCGGCGCTGATGCAACTGGTCGCACCGCTGCGCGACCGCGTCCTCGTGCATATCGATCTGCATGAAACCACCGACAGCGACGAATCCGAATTCCGGCCCGCGTTGGCCGCGCGCGATGGCAAGGCCTTCGAGCCGGGCGAAATCCCCGATGGTTTTTATGCGGTCGGCGACACCGAAGACCCGCAGCCAGAATTCCAGCAGGCAGTGATCGCCGCAGTGGCGAAGGTCACCCACATCGCGCCGGCCGACGCCAACGGCGAGATCATCGGCTCGCCCGTGGTCGCACCAGGTGTTATCAACTATCCGGTTGGGGAGCTCGGTCTGTGTGCGGGCATCACCGCCGCGCGTTACCGCACCACCACCGAGGTGTATCCGGACAGTCCGCGCGCCACGCCCGAACAATGCAACGCCGCGCAGGCAGCGGCGGTGTGCGCGGCGATCGATTTCGCGTTGGCGCAGCGATAATGGGCGGAGCGTAGTCCAACCGGTCGAACATCCGCCCTCAACGACAGGTCGCGACGAGATCCGCCATCGCCGTACGCAGCGCCTCGTCTGCTGCGGGGTCGCTGCCATCGGACAGCGCATTCAGTTTCCTGCCCACGCCTTCAGTGTGGAACGTCTGCGCTCGGTCCTGCTCTTCCGCCGTCAGTTCGATCGTGTCGGTCGCCGGCAGCTGCTGCTGTTCGCGCAGCTGTTTCAGCGACCAGCGGAAATACCGTCGCCCGGCGTCCGAGTCGTAAAACGCGTCGAGTTGGCGCATCTCCTCGGCACTGATCCGCTCGCGCATCAGGCGTTCGTAGATCGGCGCCAGCGCGTTGTCCGGAAAGCGGCCGAGACACTCGCCCATCTGCGCTGCGATCTGCCCCTGCACAAGGCCTTTCTCGGCGCCGATCCGCACTCCGGCGATGAGCGCACTCGACAGTTGGCCAGCGGTGTAGGACGTTTCCGTCTCGGCAGGCTTGCGTGCGGCTGCGAATGGCGACGCGATCAGGCCTGCGACCAGCGCAGCGATCATCAGCGTCCGAATGGGCAATGCATGCATCGGGGCAGTTCCGGGGGCGGGGGACACGCCATGATGCCAGCGGCTGCGGCGTCGCGCATCCTACGGTCTATGGGTTTGACGCAGCATTCACGACAACCCGCACGCCGCGCACTTCATCCGCAGTCGGCGTACGTGGCGCAGCATCCGATCGCGTGATCATCAGCTTGATCGCGACGCGGTCGTGGCAGATCGCATTGGCGGGCAGGGGCAGAGTGTAGGTGCCGGCGGCATTCCCGGCGCGAATGCCGTGCGGCGAGATCACGCCGAGCGTGCGGCCGCCCGGCGTGGTGATTTCGATTTCCTGTCCCGGTCCGATCACCCCGAGCTGTACTTCGATGTAGGCGGTCTCATCAGAATGCAACGGCTTCGGAAGCGTGAGGGTCATGTCCTGCGCCGCCGCGCGCCCGCACTGCGCGAACAACAGCGCGAATGCGAACGCGGCGGCGGCGCGGTTCATGCCGGCATGCTCACGACATTCATGGCGCTGAGATGATCGCAGCGTCCTCCACCGGGATGGACTTCGGCGCCTGTCCGCTGGAATGCACCAGCCGGATCTCCAGCTTGGTGCTGGTGGCTTCCAGATTCGAGAACGCCTTCAAAGTCTGCGGCAGCGGTACGGCGAACGTTGCGTTGTGCGACATCTCCATGCCCGACATGACCGGGCCGAAGAAGGCGATCGTGCCCGCGTAGTAGGGACTGTCGGCTTCCACCTGGGTCACGCCTTCGGGTGCATTGATCAGCACGTCGAATTCGCGCGTGTTCGACAACCCGTCCGGGCGCGTCATCGTGATCTCCGCGATCAGCGTACGCGGACGACTCTCCGCGAGATGATTCTTGATCATCGCATTGGGCACCACGACAGATGCGGCATCGGCGTTGCGCACGCTCTTGATCGCGGCGACCTTCGGCCCGGCGCGCAGCGGTTTCGGCTCTTTGTCCAGGTCGCTGGCGAAGCCGCCCTCATAGTCGTAGTCGAACACCGACATGTTCACGTACTCGCCGGCTTTCCTCGGCCCGACATAGCGGCCGTCGCCGCCCACGTAGAACAGGAACGGTTCGTTCATGAAGAGCGAAAGATCGCTGCCGGTCGGTAGATACGGCAGACCGCGCGCGATCTGCTTGCGCGTCCAGACATCCCACAGGCGATCCATGTTCGAGTGATGCAGGAAGAAGATCGGATCGACCGGCGACAGGAAGTTGGTCATGTTGCCGTACGGGCCGGGATCGATCGCCGCGACGCCGCCAATGCAGTTGTGCACCTTGTTGTGCGGGAAGCCTTCCAGCACCGAGAACTGGGTCTTGTCGTTGGGCTGCAGCACATGCGATGTGGTCTTGGAACTGGCGAAACTGCTGCTGATCTGCGGATTGTAGAAATCGACCGGCGACAGGCCCGCGCGGATGATGCCCGGCGCCACGTCGGCGGTGGTCTTCGCATCCAGCTTCGGATTCGATCGCGACAGATAGCGCGCGCCGCAGGTGATGGCATAGGCCATGTTGCCCGAGATGCCGGCCTGCTGGGCCGCGTTGTAGCCGGTCACGTCGTTCCACAGATCGTCGATGGTGTTGTAGCCGCGCAGCGACAGCTGGCCGCGCTGCGCGGAGGTCAGCGAATTCCAGAACTGGGTCAGCGCCGGCTTGATGAAGGACGTGAAGATGTTGAGATTGCCCGTGTACGGCGCATAGGCCCCATCGGTCGGCGTCAGTACGCCATTGAACATGCTGGCCGGGATTTCCGGCTGCGTGGTCCAGTCCCAGTACGGCATCGCGAATTCGGGATCGCCGCTGAGCTTGCGGATGGTCTGCTCGAAATAGCCCACGTAACCGCGATGCCAGACGTAGAACCACCAGTTGCCGTGCGGGCAATCCATCATGTGCACGAAGGCATTGCGGAACCAGTTGTGCGGATGACCCGGCGGCAGCGCCATCATGGCCTGCACCCCGCGCGCATAGCTGGCCAGCATCCGCTGCCCCTGCGCGGTGTTGACGTTGTAACGATGGTACCGGGCGGTGCCGCCCGCGTCTTTGCTATCGGCTCCGAACGCGTGCCCGGGCGTCAGCGACATCATCGATGCCCCGGCAGCGGCGGTCGCGAGAAATTCACGGCGTGTGTAGCGCATCCTGGCGTTCTCCCTGTGATGGAACGGTTCCCCATTGCCTGCGATCGCCGCGTGCGGCTGTGCGCAGGGGTGGCCAGGCGGCTGTGGCGATCATGCGCCGCTGGCGGGGGCTACGCTAGCACGGGGAGGCGTTTTGGGCGTGTCTCGGTGAATCTTTCAACGGAAAGCGTTGGTTGCTGCTGGCGGCGCAGCCTGTCGGTTATGACAGGGTGGTGTGGTGCGTTGGCGGCTTGACCGAGTGTTGGGGTGGGCATAGGTTGGGTGGTTGATGCCACGTCAGGGGGGATGAATGACTCACGATCCAATCCGATTTCTCAGTTCACTTGGCTCTAAATTGGCGACAAGAAGCAGACACGTTTGCTTTTTCTTCGGTGCGGGAACGTCTCGAGCCGGAGGGTTGCCTGATATTGGCCAACTCACAGCAAAGATTATTGCAGCCCTTGAGCCCGCGCAGAGGGAGATGTTAACTCGGCTCCTCAATGAAGGCGGCCTTGAACGGGCATTGAGCCGCCTAAGAGCTTTGCAGTCGATGCTGCGTGAAGGGCAAACTCTTGATGACATGACCGCGCACGATGCTGCAGTTTTGGACGCTGTTGTTTGCGATCTCATTATTCGAGAACTCGATGTCGCTTCTGCCGATCTCATACCTGCGAGAAAGTTCGCTTCATGGGTCAGGCGAAGTCAGTACAGACTTCCTATCGAGGTATTTACCGTCAACTATGATCTTATTTTTGAGTCGGCCTTTGATCGGCATTCCGTTCACTATTTTGATGGTTTTTCTGGTGTTTTAAGGGCGCGCTTTCACACTGATCTTGTTGAAAGCAGCGGCAGTAACGACCAAGAAGGCGTACCAAGTTTCTTTGCTAGACTCTGGAAGCTGCATGGGTCCGTCAATTGGGTATGGGATGAGAGTGAAGTCGTTCGGTTGGGTGGTGCTGCTAAAAGCGGTCAAGTTGCAGCCATTTATCCATCTGATGCGAAGTATGATCAGTCGCGCAGATTTCCGTATGTAGTGCTGCAGGATCGGTTTCGACGTGCATTGAATCAGCCGGAGACTATTTTGGTTATTAGCGGATACGCATTTGGGGATCAGCATATAAATGAAGTAATTTTTGACGCGGCTGCTCGTCGTGAGCGCTCCGAGTTCATTGTTTTTAGCTTTGATCCGATATCTGACGAGATTGCGACGAGAGCATCTCATACGCCAAATCTCCAGGTTGTTCACGAAGAAGAGGCAATATTAGGTGGCGTGCGTGCCCCTTGGGCGGTGGACAATGCCTCTTCGGCGTTTTGGCAAGATTCAAAAATGAAATTGCCAGATTTCAGAAGTTTGGCCGATTTTCTCGGCCAAATTTCAGCGCGAACGAATGAATCAGATAGCGCCTTAAAGGATCTTGCCGCAGAGATATCTGCGCAGATTTCTTCGGCCGCAGCGTCGCCGGAGAAATTATGACAGAGCGTGCTCCCACATGTATTGGCCGAGTTCGTCATGTGCTTGGCTCTACGGTCACTGTGGCACTCGATAACGATATGGCTGGTGTTGCACCTATTTATCGTGGTCAAGTTCTTTCGATTGGGCAGATCGGATCTTTAGTGCGCATTCCTCAAGGGCTTGTTGACCTTATTGCATCGGTAAGTCTTCTTGGAATCGCTGAGCTGTCCGGTGATCTCGAGCCTGCTGGGACTGTGCAAAGAGATGAGCGTTGGCTGCAGGTCCAGTTGCTCGGAGAGATTGATCTTGCGACTGGTCAATTCCAGCGTGGTGTCGCTTCATACCCTGCGCTGGATGACGAAGTTCATTTCGCTACAATCGACCAACTTAGTCCGATATTTCCAAAAGAAAGCGACGATCGAATTAGTATCGGTTTTCTTTCCGCTGCGGAAGGTTTGCCCGTTAGCCTTGATGCTTCTCGTCTTGTGGTTAGGCATGCGGCTATTGTGGGGTCAACCGGCTCTGGGAAAACCAGTTCTGTTGCCTCATTACTGCAAAGCTTCGTAACTGGAGGGTGGAGTACTGCAAACATTGTTGTCGTTGATCCCCATGGAGAGTACGCGTCAGCACTTGGCTCTAATGCGCATGTCCTTAGCGTTATCGGTGGTGCTGAGCATTCGCTTAAGGTGCCATTTTGGGCGCTTCCAGCGCAGGACATCATCAAAATATTCTCAGGTTCTGCAGGAGGGGGCACATTCCTTAATCGTTTCATTGAGCTGGTTGGTATTTATCGACGCAAATTTGTTGCTGGCGCTAGTTGGTTGGCTTTAGATTCTAATGCAGTGACTCCGGACACGCCCGTTCCTTTCGATATTAAGGAAGTATGGTTTGAGCTTGATACTGAGAATCGCGAAACACAGAAAACAAAGGGCGATTCTAGTACACGCGCAATACTAGAATCAGGCGATGCCCAATCTTTACGCTCTGCGACATTTCAGCAATATGGCGCATCTTCAATACCGCCTCATAAAGGACCACTATTCAATGTATACGGATCTATGCCTGATCGGTTGCGTCTTGGTCTCTTGGATCCAAGGCTGCAATTTTTTCTAAGGCCGCCCGTGTCACTAGATGGTCAAGATCCTCTTGAAGGGGTTGTTCGTGAATGGCTTGGGGGAGATCGGCCTATTTCCGTCTTGGATTTTGCGGGCGTTCCGCCGGAGGCGGCTGATGCTGCTATTGGTGTGGTGCTGAATCTCCTGTTCGAGCTTGCGCTTCGCGCGCCTGCTGGAGGTGGAGGGATAGGCCGTCTTTGTCCCGCACTGATTGTGCTTGAAGAAGCGCATAAATACCTTGGAAAAAACGCAACAGAATTGACCCGAGAGTCGGCAAATAGGATAGCTCGTGAGGGTCGAAAATATGGTGTGGGTTTATGGTTGATTTCGCAAAGACCAACAGAATTGCCTGATACGGCTCTGGCTCAATGTGGAACCTTGATCGCGTTAAGACTCACAAATAGTAGTGATCAAGGGACTGTAAAAGCTGCGCTCCCAGATAATGTTGTTGGATTGTCCTCCGTGCTTCCATCTCTACGTACCGGAGAAGCAATCGTAAGTGGAGAGTCAACGATCATTCCCTGCCGTGTAATTCTTAATAGGCCCAATCCGCTTCCTTTGGCTGAAGATCCTTTGCTCGATAGTTGGCGAGGTCTTGAAAAGAAATTGTCATTCAAGGGTGCTTTAGCTGCATGGCGAGGCATCTATAACGGAGAAGAAAAATGATTGAGTGGAAATTTACTTCATCAAGTTGGGTTGTCGCGGAAGCCTATTCAGTTGATGAGGAAACTATTTTCGTTAAGTTTAAGGATGGCACATGCTGGGCATATCGTGCATGCCCTCCTAGTGTATGGGAGGAATTCACCGCGCCGGCTCAGTCAAGGGGGCAGTACATCAATAAGGTTTTAAAGTTTAAGCCAGGCGAGAAATATTTTGAGTAAGCCCGTAAAGCGAATGAGAGAAATAGCAAGTAGGGTGGGCCCCTGGCCCACCGCAATGAGAAGTCAAACGCCAGCGCCATTCGCATCATGATGATGTGAATGCCGACGGGTATCTCGCGCGGCTTCGTTCGATAACGACACGAAGTCGATGTTGCGAATGGTGGGCCAGGCGCCCACCCTACGAATACGGCATGTGAAGTGTTATGGGGATTCATGGATCGATACAGAAAAACAGGGGAAGTTTCAACAATGCAAAACGAATCGATCGATCAAACACAGGCATTCTCGCCATCACGCCGCCAATTCCTGCGCACGGGCACGGCGGCGGCATTGGGTCTTGGCTTGCCATCACTGGGATGGTTGAGCGGCTGCGCATCCATGCCGGATTCACGCGCGTTGCCGTGGTCCGAGCTGGCGCGGTCCATGCAGGGGCCGCTGCTGATGCCGGGGTCGCCGGAGTTCGCTGCGCGTGCGCGGCCTTGGGCGCTGCAATATGCGTCGACGCTGCCGCGGGGCATCGCGCAGTGTGCGGGTGAGGAGGATGTGCAGGCTTGCCTGCGCTGGGCGCAGGCGAACCGGGTGCCGTTGGTCGCGCGCAGCGGTGGACATTCGTACGCGGGGTATTCGACGACGACCGGGCTGATGGTCGATGTGTCGTCGATGCACGACGTGGACATCAATGGTGCGACCGGGATCGCCACGGTGCAGGGCGGCGCGCGCAACAAGCATGTCTACGCGGCGTGCCGGCCGTACAACCGGGCGATCACGCACGGGCGCTGCCGGGACGTAGGCGTGGCCGGTCTGGTGCTGGGCGGCGGCATCGGCTTCAACATGCGCGCGCACGGGCTGACCTGCGACGGCTTGACCGCGACGCGCATTGTGCTTGCCGATGGCCGCGCCTTGAACTGCAGCGCGACCGAGAATGCAGACCTGTTCTGGGCCATTCGCGGCGCGGGCGGCGGCAACTTCGCCATCCACACGTCCTTCACGTTTCAGACGTTTCCGGTCGGCATGTTCACGGTGTTCGAGATGAGCTGGACCGACCGCATCGCCGAGGTGTTCGCGGCGCTGCAGACGATGGCGCTGGCGGCGCCGAATGCGCTGGGCATGAAGCTCAGCGTGAAGGCCGTGGCCGGCGCGTCGGGGCCGACGCTGTCGATCCTCGGCCAGTTGGCTGGTCCGCAGGCCGAGCTGCTGGCGCTGTTCGCCCCGGTGCTGTCGGTGTATCGGCCCGACAGGTCCAAGGTCGATGAGCTGCCGTACTGGGACGCGCAGGAATTCCTGTCTGAAGACGGCACGCCCGAGTATTCGCACGAGCGTTCGCGCTTCGCGCACGGCGCGCTGTCGGGCGAGGCCATCCAGACCATCCTCGCGAATCTGCGCGAATGGCCGGGCACCACCGTCGCGGGCACCTGGAAGTTCTTTCTGATGGGCGGCGCGATCAACGACCATGAGCCGACCGACATGGCTTTCGTGCATCGCGGCTATTCGATGATTTCCAGCATCGAACTGGAATGGACGCCCGCCGATTCGCCGGAGGTGCTGGCGAAGAACCAGCAGTGGCTGTCGCGGTTCCACGACCGCATGGAGAAATACACCTCGGCCTATTGCTACCAGAACTTCATCGACCCG
>JANLSB010000612.1:0-3844 GCA_031362125.1 Lysobacterales bacterium
GATACATTCTGATTAGCGGTCGATTTCTGTGAGCATTTCTGAGAACCATGTCGGGCCTGAAGGCCCTCGTTCGGGACGATTCAGCGCAGCGCATGCCGCCATAGGGTGCGCTTGAGCGCACCATCAACAATCGCAGCGACCAGGAACCGGTGCGCCCAGGCGCACCCTATTGATTCTCACGGTCGGGAAGGGGTCTGGGTTCGTACATCCTCGCTGGCCGCTCACCTCCCCGCCACCCCCTTCTCTGTGCGAACGGGTGTGCCGTCCTGGGACGAGCGACTGGCTACGCGCGGGACCACTGCCCGATGCGTCTAAAGGCGCACCACCCCGCTCCATTACACTCTGCGGGCTGACAGGAGAGCATGCGTGACCATCGGAATCTTCATCGCAGGGTTGTTGTTCGGCGTGGTGCTGACGGTGTGGCTGCGGCGCGTGCCGACCGGGGCCGCGACGCCGGACGCAACCGCAAACACCACGACTACAGAAGCCACACTGCCGGCACCGGATGCTGCGGCACCCGAAGAAACCCCGCGCGATCGCCTGTACCGGCTGCGGGGGGAGATCGAGGCCGACGACGAGCGCATCAAACGGCCGGAGGATCTGCTGCAGTTGCCGCAGTTCCGCGAGGGCGTGGCGCTGTTGGCGGGGAATGCCTTCGATACGAAAGCGGTGCTGGATCAGCTGGAAAGCGAGAGCGGCGCGCTGGGCTGCATGATCTACGTGGCGTTGCGCGAGCGCGGCGATATCGATGCCGTTGCAGCGCTGGCGGCCACGCCGCCGCCGGGCTGGTATCAACTGCGTTTCATGATCGATTACCTGCAGTCGCGCGAGGACGCCTCCGCCCTGCCCGGTCTGCTGCGGCATCTGCGCCAATGGTGGTACGAGCAGCCGCCGCTGCGGCAGCGTCTGCGCGAGTACCTGCAGTGGGCGGGCGCGCATCCACCGGCCAGCGTCGCGACGATGGCGCTGGACGCGCTGCAGGAGTACGAGCTGGAGCAATTGGCCGAGGGCCTGAAGTCGTTCGCCGAGCCGGTGCTGGCGCCGTTTCTCGCCCAGGTGAAGGATGAAGCCGCGCGGCGACGCGAGCGACGCACGCTCGGCGGTGTCGGCCGGCTGTGGGCGCTGCCGCAGACCGAGGGCGGCGGCATCGTCGATCACCCGGAACTCGATCGCCAGATCGCGCAGCTGCACGAGATGCTGCAGGCCACACCGCCGGTATCGGTGCTGATTTCCGGCGATGAGGGCACCGGCAAATCGGTGCTGGTCGATCGTCTGTTCGCGCGGCTGCAGAGCGAAGGCTGGCTGCTGTTCGAAGCGTCCGCCGCCGAGGTGCTGGCGGGACAGAAATACATCGGCGAACTGGAAGAGCGCGTGCGCGAAATGCTGGCCGCGCTGGACCGTCCGCGCGCGCTGTGGCGCGTGCAGGATTTCTACGATCTGTTGCAGAAAGGCGCGCACAGCCAGGACCCGCGCGGCATTCTCGACATGCTGCTGCCGGCGCTGGAACGCGGCCAGCTGCGGATGGTCGGCGAACTGTCGCCGTCGCAGCTGGCGCAATTGCTGATCGCGCGACCGACGCTGCGGCATCTGCTGAAAACCGTGACCCTGCTGTCGCCCAGCACGGAGACCATGCGCGATCTGCTGTCGCGCTGGCGTACCGCGCGTGAAGCACAGTTGGGCACGGCGGTGATCGATGCGCGCGCGCTGGACGAAGCGCAGCGCATGGCCGCGCAGTTCTTTCCCGAGCAGCACGAACCCGGCCGAACGCTGCGTCTGCTCGAAGATAGTCTGCGCGCGGCGCTGGGCGCCGACACGCGCGAGCTGCCTCTGACAGCGGATGCGCTGCTGCGTGGCATCGCGCGCCGCAGCGGGCTGCCGCTGGAGGTGATCGACGACCGCAAGAGTCTGGATCTGGACACGCTGCGTGCGTTCTTCCGCAAGCGCGTGATCGGTCAGGACGAAGCGGTGGAATGTCTGATCGACCGCATCGCGATGCTCAAGGCCGGATTGATCGACAGCAATCGCCCGATCGGCGTGTTCCTGTTCGCCGGGCCAACCGGCACCGGCAAGACCGAGCTGGCGAAAACGCTGGGCGAACTGCTGTTCGGCAGCAGCGAACGTCTGCTGCGCCTGGACATGAGCGAATACCAGTCGGAGGATGCCGCGTGGCGGCTGACCGACGTGTCGCGCGACGGCAGCACGCGCTCGCTGGTCGCGCGCATCCGCGAACAACCCTTTTCGGTGGTGCTGCTGGATGAATTCGAAAAAGCACACCCGCGCGTGTGGGACATGTTCCTGCAGGTGTTCGACGACGGCCGCCTCAGCGACCGCAACGGCAACGTCGCCGATTTCCGCCACAGCATCATCATCCTCACCAGCAACGCCGGCTCCACCTTGAGCCGAAGCGCCGGCCCCGGATTCACCTCGGCCGCTGGCGGTTATTCGCGCGGCGCGGTGGAGAAAGCGCTGTTCGAAACCTTCCGCCGCGAGTTCCTCAACCGGCTCGATCGGATCGTGCTGTTCTCGCCGCTGGATCGCGCGCTGATGCGCGACATCCTGCACAAGGAGCTGCAGCGGGCGATGGGTCGTCGCGGTTTGCGCAACCGGGATTGGGCGGTGGAATGGGAACCGTCGGCGATCGAATTCCTGCTCGATCGCGGCTTCACGCCGGACCTGGGCGCGCGCCCGCTGCGGCGCGCGATCGAACAGCATCTGCTCGCGCCGCTGGCGCGCAGCATCGTCGAGCACCGCACACCGCAGGGCGACCAGTTCCTGTTCGTGCGCAGCGCGGGCGATCGGCTCGATGTGGAGTTCATCGACCCCAACCAGCCGGCCACGCCGTCGATGCACGTCGACGACGCCATCGCCGGCAGCGATCTGCGCACGCTGATCTACGCGCCGGACACGTCGCCGGCATCCATCGCGAGGCTGCAGGCGTCGCTGCAGAGTCTGGTCGAATCGCTCGCTTCGCCGCCATGGACCGAGGCCCGCGATGCCGACTACGCGGCGATGAGCGAACGCGATTTCTGGTCGCGCAGCGATCGTTTCGAGGTGCTGGATCGCATCGAACGTCGCGACCGCATCGAAAGCGCGCTCGACACCGCACAGCGGATCGGCGAGCGTCTTGCCCGCGATGGCGGCAACGCCGCGTTCGTCGCCCGCCATGCGCAGTTGCTCTGGCTGCTGGAGCACGCGGCGAGCGCAGCGGCCGAGGGACAGCCGCAGGATGCGCTGCTGTCGCTCGCCGCAAGTCCGTCCGATCTCAAGCGCGACCCCGCGCAGACCCGGCTGTGGTGGCAACAATTGCTGGCGATGTATATCGCCTGGGCCGAACGACGCAACATGCGCGTGGAAGTGCTGCAACAGGATGCGGTGCAATGCCGCGCGCGGCTTGCGGTGAGCGGGTTCGGTGCGCATGCACTGCTCGCAAGCGAACACGGCCTGCACGTACTGGAACACGAATCCGGCGACGACACGGCTACACGGCGCGTCACCGCGATGGTGCGCGTCGCCCCCGATCTGCCCGGCCGGTCGCGCCCGAATCTGCTCGACGCCGACGACGACCTGCGCGTCTGCCGGCGCTATCGCGCGGCACCCTCGCCGCTGGTCCGCGACAGCACGCGCGGCTGGCGCAGCGGGCGTTTCGATCGCGTGCTGGCGGGCGAATTCGATGTGATCCTCGCCGACGCCTAGCAGGCTGCTGAAATACCTGCGACAGCAGTTTTTGAGTGGCCTGTTAGCGCAGCCATGGATGGCTGCGCCGGCGAAACAAGCGCTTAAGCGATTGATGATTCGGCGCTATGCGCCTCACCCTTCGCTCAGCTCAGTGCCAGCTTCGCCGTTC
>JANLSB010000639.1:0-4210 GCA_031362125.1 Lysobacterales bacterium
GCACTCGTCCCGGCAAAATCGGCGGCTCATAAAGACTATGTACGTACCAAGACGGAGCGTTCTCTGAATCGAGCACGCGAGGCGCGAGGCGATCATGCTAAGTCCGACAGGCTGCTAGATTGCTTCACGCCGAGGATCACCGGCGAAAGCATGATCTTCTCCTGCGTGGCGATCCGGGCCTTGAGGTCCGGGTTCATGGCGAGATATTTGCCGTGGCTCACCCACACCGCATCGAATCGTTCCCCGGCGTTGAGCTGATCAATGGCATCGAGCGTGCCCGCATAGCTGAAGCGGACATCGATGCCGGTCGCCTTGCGGATCTCGTCGCCGAGCTGGGTGTCGACATCCTTCAGCTCGGAGCCGGCCAGAATGGTGAAAGCATTGGCCGGCAGCGCGCCGTCGTCGTTGCCTGCGGAAGAATCGGAGCCGGACGAGCAGGCCGCGAGCAGTGCGAACGCCATCGAGGCGGCGGCGCATTGCAGCATCTTCGAAACGCGTGTCATGTCGGTCATCGGCTTATTTCCCGAGCGTGGATTCGATGCGCACGATCATGCGCTCGAGCAGATCGTAGGTCGGCGGATCGACCACATCCACCAGGGTCTGCGGCATCTCGATCTTGCGGGTCTTCGCTTCGGCGAACAGCGCAGTGTTGTCGATGCCGCGGAAACCATAGCGGCTGGCGATCTTCTGCACCTCCGGGTTGCGCTCGAACACGTCCGCGAATCGCGCGCCCTTGTCGGTCAGGGCGACGATGGTGTGCTTGGTCAGCACCGTAGGCTGCGGATACAGCAGGACCATGTCCGGATCGATGCTGGAATGCCGGAAGGCGTACTGCAGGAACTGCTGTTCGTAGACCATCACCAGCGGGCTCTTGCCCAGCTTCATCGTCACGTAGTCCTCGAACGGGCCGGTCGAGCTGGATTCCTGATAGCCCTGCTTCGAAAACAGACCGAGCAGACGATCGACGACCTGATCGGCGGAGGCATCGCTGGCGACCACGTTGTCGTCGTTGGCGATATAGCTGACGAGGGCGAGATACATCGCCGCCGAATTGCTGGTGCGCACATCGGTGGTGCCGATGAGTACCGACTTGCTGACTGCGTACGCGGGATTGGGCTGCAGATCCTTCCAGCGCGTGCCCTGCGCCATCATCTCGACGAGCCTGTGCATATCGGCGATGTAGTAGACGCCGCCCTGCTTGCGGACGATGCCATTGGCCTCCAGCGGCGGCAGGAGCTGCTTCCAGCTGGCGACCGCCATCGGCGTGTAGAAACTGTTGCTCATCCGGCGCGAGCCGGTGGCGCTGGCGATCTTCTGCGCCGCAGCCACGCCCGCAGGGTAGGCGACATCGAACTTCTTCAGGTCCGGATGGGTCGCGATCTCGCGCGAACCGGCCTTCTGCACGTCCAGGACGATGCCCTCGGCATCCAGCGCCTTCGCTAGATCGGGGTCGCGCAGAAAGTCCAGCTTCTCCGAACCGGTGAGGATGCGAACGGTCGTCTTGCCGTCCGCCGAATCAGCGTTGGCGGCTGCGGCATTCGCGGCGTCCTGCCCGGCATTGGCGCTGGCCTGCTTGTCGCGGGCGGAGAACACGATGCCGAACACCACGCCGACCAGCAGCAGCAGCGCCAGCCCCGGACCCAGGAATTTTTTCATCAACGGTTCCCCTGCAGTAGACACATCAAGCGGCCCCCGACGGCCCACGACGGGCGCCCGGGTCGTCATCGTCCAAGCCCCGGATCGGAATGCCTTTGCCGCGACAATACTCGATCGCCAGGCGCTCGATCAGGTTGGACATGCTGCGGTTTTCCATCCCCGCCGCAAGCTCCAGAGCGTCACGGACCCCGGGCTGGGTACGGAACGTGGTGGTGACGGTGCGGTTGGGTGGCTTGGACATCGGCAGCGCGAATACATTCGATTGCGGTCTGCCGGTCATTCAACAGCAGATGTATTCCCGTTTTATGACAGCGCATAGGGCGGGCTCAAGCCCGCCGGAACAACGGACGACCAACAGGATCGGCCAGGCCTGCGGTTCTGATGACCAGAGGATCTGGCCATCGGAGCGGTACATGCGACTCCGTTCGAAAGCACTCGCAGCGGAGTTGTCGCGATGGCGGGCCGGGGCCCGCCCTACGACGTCTCTGCGATCAGAACCACTCGGCCTGCATGTCGAAGGCACTCGGCTCCGCGTCGCGCACAAGGCGCGCGGCGTGTTCGATCAGCGGCACTTCGGTAGCGAAGAAGAAGCGGCAGGCCTGCAGTTTGCCGGCGTAGAAATCGCGGTCGTCGCCGGTCGCGTTCGGCAGCGCTTTCTGCGCGGCCGTTGCCTGCTGCAGCCACACCCAGCCGATGGCAAGATGGCCGAGTACGGTCATGTAGTGCGAAGCGTTGGCCAGCGCGAGGCGCACATCGCCTGCGGCCATGCGCTTGCCTGCGGCGCGGGTGGCGTCGATGGCGTGTTTCGCAGCGGTGGCCAACTGGTCGGCGAGCGGCTTCAGCGCGTCGTCCGCGCCGGCCTCGATACAGGTCTGGGCGATTTTCGCCATCAACAGCTTCAGCGCAGCGCCGTCCTGCATCATCGCTTTGCGGCCGAGCAGATCCAGCGCCTGGATGCCGTTGGTGCCTTCGTGGATCGGGTTGATGCGGTTGTCGCGGTAGTTCTGTTCGACCGGGTATTCGCGGGTGAAGCCGTAGCCGCCCAGCACCTGCACCGCGAGTTCGTTGGCCTTGAGCGAATAATCCGAGCCCCAGCCTTTGACGATCGGCGTGAGCAGTTCCAGCAGCAGATGGCTGTCGCGCTGCACGGTTTCGTCGGGGTCGCGGGCGTGATCGACCAGCATCGAGGCGTAGTAGCCGAGATGTTCCGCGCCTTCCACATACACCTTCTGCTGCATCAGCATGCGGCGCACGTCGGCGTGTTCGATGATCGCCACCGGCGGCGAAGTCGAATCCTTCTGGTCGGGATGTCGGCCCTGCCTGCGCTCTTTCGCGTACTGCAGCGAATACAGATAGCCGGCGAGGCCCTGCAGCACCGCGCCCATGCCGACGCCGATGCGCTCCTCGTTCATCATGTGGAACATGTAGCCCAAACCCTTGTGCGGTTCGCCGACCAGATACGCGTCGCAATCGCTGGCTTCGCCGAATTTCAGGAAGGTGTTGACGCTGCCGCGCTGGCCCATCTTGTGGTTGAGACCGGCGAGACTCACGTCGTTGCGCGCGCCGCGAGTGCCGTCGGCATTGACCTTCCAACGCGGCACGATGAACAGGCTGATGCCGCGCACACCCGCAGGCGCGCCGACGATTTTCGCCAGCACCAGATGGATGATGTTCTCGCCGAGTTCGTGGTCGCCGGCGGAGATCCACATCTTCGCGCCGGTGAGTCGATAGCTGCCGTCGGCCTGCGGTTCGGCGCTGGTTTTGATATCGGCCAGCGACGAGCCCGCGTGCGGTTCGGACAAACACATGGTGCCGAAATAGCGGCCTTCGATGATCGGCTGCATGTACAGCCGCTTCTGCTCGGGCGAACCGTAGGCTTCGAGTAGATTGGACACGCCGCGCGCCAGCGCCGGATAAGCGATCGTGCCGGGGTTGGCAGCCGAGAACATCGAGTCGCAGGCCTGGGCGATCACGAACGGCAGCTGCATGCCGCCGGCCTCGTAGTCGGCGAGCGCGGCGGCGAAACCGGCATCGTTGTAGGCGTGGACGGCTTCGCCGATCTCGGGGATCAGCTCGACCTTCCCGTCCACCATGTGCGGCTCGTTGAGGTCCGACTTGCGGTTGTGCGGCAGGAATTTTTCCAGCGCGATCTGATGGGCCAGATCCAGCGCCGCGCCGAAGGTGTCGCGACTGTGGTCGGCGAAGCGCGGGTATTCGCAGAGGCGGTCCACGCCCAGCAGCTCATACAGCATGAAGTCGAGGTTGCGGCGGTTGGTCAACGGGCTCGCGTTCATGGGCTGGCATCGTCCTGTGGTAGATGGGTAAGTACTGGTGAGGCACTGCTGATGAGTCATTTGAGCACTACGACTCATCTGGCGTCAAATGCTAAAAATGTCTACACTCAGGCCATGCCCTCTCGCTCCGCCACTGCCGATCACGGAACCCGCCTGGCCCAGGCCCTGCGCGAGGCGCCGCCTGCCCGGGCGACGCCGCTGGACCTGTACCAGCTGGCGCGCCGCGACTGGCTGGCCGGCGAGCGCATCGATATCGGCGC
>JANLSB010000652.1:0-3069 GCA_031362125.1 Lysobacterales bacterium
CACACGTCGTCGATGAAGAACGCGGCTCGATATTCGTCGCATGCCCACAGGCGCGTCTGTATTGGCTGGCGAATGCCGTTCAGCACGCCGTTGTCGAACATGTTGCGGAAACGAAGTTCGTACGGATACTTCGCGATCGGCGATGACGGCGGCATGTCGCCGTTCTCGAGCATCAGCACGTCCAGGCCGGCTTCGACCAGCGCTTTGGCCGCCCACGATCCGGTCGCGCCGGAACCGACGACGATCACATCGAAGTGCGACCGCAGCAGCTCGGCAGGCGTATCGTCCACCGGATCGCCAGGGACACCATCGCCGGGAACGACGTGCCCTACCCTCGGCACTTTGCGGACACCGAGTTCCTTGTGGAAGCCGTGCTCCGTCCGATAGTACGCCTTGACGATCGCCGCCTTCGCCCGCTGCAGGAACGCGGTCAATAATGGATCCGCAACCGCTTCCTGCAATCCCTCGGAGACCAGAGCGTGGGCGCTTTCGTCGTCGAGATCGGCGAACGCGACCGAATTGCGCGCACTGCTGAAGCGCGCCAACGTGCGGATACCCTCCTTCCAGAGCGATTGCTGCTCGGGAGGCGAGTGGGCGACATAGTCGTCGAGAAAAAGATGGACAGCTTCGTCCCTGGCGCTGGGCGAGTCCGATTCACGCGGGAGGATCGTTTCGCACAACCGGGCCAGAGTGGCGATTTCGTCGGCATCGAAAAATACGGTAGAACTCATTTGTATCCTTGCATGGTTCCTGGCTTGGGATCGCCGGACGCTTCGTTCCGGACACGGTGGCAGTCTGTGCACGACGCCATCCGGTACAGCGCATGCGGAGGGCGCGCATCGCGCGGACGCCGACGGACGGCGTCCCGCTCGAAAAAGAGGGAGGGTCCGGTCATGTCGCGGCGGAGACCGTCGCATCGGCTTTCGAGCGCCGATGCGGCACCCGGGCCATCGCGCTCGACGCACGATCGAAGTAACGCAGCACCTGATCGCGGCGTCCGAGAATCGAATCGAAATACTCGGCGTTCACGAATTTCCTGTGGCAGGCATGCGAAAAAATGACGCCAAGCATCGCCCGGTCGAGCCTTTCGATGGATCGGCGGATGGCGTACGGCAAATGCGCGCTGAAGGGCTTGATCGATCGGCGTTCGTCGGCGTCGAAAGCGAACGGCTGCTGCCAGAAATGCCCGTTCCAGACGACATGCCGGACACGCATGCCCGCACAGTGCCGGTAGATTTTCGCCAGATGCACACCGACCTCGTCGCCGAAACGCTGCCTGAAGGCATCCGCATCGCCCACGACCAGGGTCTCGGCATGATGGGCCGGAAATTCGGCTGCATCGTTGGCGCCGCACAGACTCGAATGCGCCAACACGGACACGAACGGCCGCTGGCCATACTGCGTCTGCTGCCGGCTGATGATCTTGGTGTTGTCGATGCCGCTGACGAAGGTCTTGCCGCTCCGGGTCAGGAACAGGATGTTCGACAACCGCCGGTCCCATTGGCCGAAGACGAAATCGAAAATCTGCAGGGTCGCGAGCGATTCCACGTCGGTATTGCGGATGCAGGCCTGGAATTGGGCCGTGTCGCAGGAATCGAATTCCGACTCGAGAAGCAGCTGCAGTGATCCGCTTCTGCCGTCGATGGTGCGCATGAGCGTCGGCGGCACGCAATGGAAACCCAGCAGGTTCGACGCCTTGTAGGCAGCCACCTCGGCCTCGGCGCTGCCATCGTCCCATGCCTCGTTCTTTTCGTCGGGCTTGAAGACACCAGTCCGGCCGCTCTCGAACGTCGCCAACAGCACTTCGTTGGTGTAGTCGACGATCTTGTTCCTGCGCTTGAGATAATGCTCGATCGAAACGAGCGATGCGACAGCGCCCGTTTCCAGATCCCTGCGCACCGCCTCGTCCATGTACGGATCGATGAAGAAGCTGTCACTGGCCTGCATGCGCGTCCTCCCGGTCGTGGCGCGCGGCTGCGCGGAAGCTGCCGTCGTGGAACTCGAACACGCGATCGGCGGCGGAAAGCGGATGCTGGCGATGCGACACGACAATGCGGGTCATCGATTGGCGGCGCAGATATTCGACGAACAGGCGTTCGCGATGCGGGTCCAGATGGCTGGTCGCCTCGTCGAGGAACAGGATGCTGGGGCGCCGATAGAGGGCCCGGGCGAGGATCAGCCGCTGCCGTTGTCCGGCCGACAGCAGGGCGCCGTCGTCCTTGATGACGGTGCGGTAGCCCTGCGGGAGATGCTCGATCTCGTCGTGGATGTCGACCGCCATCGCGCACTCCCGCGCCCAGGCTTCATCGGCGCGCTCGTCGAAGAACGAAATGTTATCGAAGATCGAGCCTGCGAACAGTTTGTCCTGCATGGTCACCGTCGCCACCGAGCGCCGGTAAGCGGCGATCGGGATATCACGCAAATCGGTGCCGGCGATCCGCACTTGGCCCGATGAGGGCGGCATGAGCCCGAGCATGACCCGCACCAGGGTGGTCTTGCCGCAGCCAGACGGGCCGACGAAGGCGATGCATTCGCCCGCGCGGACATGGATGTCGACATCGGAAAACACCGGTTGATCGGCGCCCGCGTAGCGGAAGCCGACGCCAATGAGGTCGATCGATGCGGTCTGCGGAGCGATCTCGATCGCCTGCAGACCGGGACGGTCGCGCTCGGGATCGGTCAACACGATCTCGGAGATCCGCCGGCGGTGCGCGTCCAGCAACTGGAACTCGACCATGCGGTCGACGAGACCGGTCATTCGCGTCATGAACAATTCGTTGTAGGCGACGAAAGCGAAGAACCCGCCGTAGGACAGGTCACCACGCATGCACGCCATCGCCCCCATCGCGATGATGGCGACGCGCGCGCCCGAACACAGTGCGATCGAACAGGCCTTGATCGCGGCCGTGGTGGTCTGGAAGTCGCGCTCGCCGTCGAGCATGCGCATGACGCGTTCGAGCCAGTGGCGTTTGCGGATCGACTGCCGCGCGCAGAGCTTGATCGACTGGATGCCGGAAATGGTTTCCCACAGGTGCGACTGCTGGGCGATCGAATGCTCGGCGCGAAGCT
>JANLSB010000675.1:0-2617 GCA_031362125.1 Lysobacterales bacterium
CTGCTGACGCGACAGGGGCAGCAGGTCGACGTTTCGCGCAAGGTTCTGGACTGCATCAGCCATCTCCTCGAACATCGCGACCGGGTGGTGGGCCACGACGAACTCATGCGCAAAGTGTGGGGGCACGACAACGTCACCAATAACCAGTTGACCCAGGTCGTTGTCGCCGCGCGCCGCGCGATCGGCGACGATGGCCAGGCACAACGCCTCATCCGCACCATGCCCGGGCTGGGGTATCGCTGGGTGGGTGAGGTGGCCGAGGGGAGCCGGGTCGAGATTCACGCCTCGGCCTCGGCACAGCGATCGGAAGACAAGCACGACGCACCGACCGCACCCGTGCCTGAGGTGGCAAATGCTGCGCCCCTCACTTCGGCGCCAAGTCCGGTCGCGACCATCGGCGCCAGAGCCAAGTCGAATCCGAGAGTGATCGTGCTCGGGTTCTTCTTCTTCATCTGCGCGGGCGCCTATCTCATGCTTGCCAAGCTTGGCGGCGATCAACAAGCCGAACGTTCTTCCATGCCGACCGACCCGATCGTCGCGCTGACCAACGCATTCCGCGCCGGAAACTACGAACAGGTCCGGGAGGGACTCGCGGTCCTGCCGGCGCATCTGGCAGATACGCCGGAAGCTCAGATTCTGACGATCGAACTCGACATACGGCGGGCCCGTCTTGGTGAGGCGCTCGAAAAACTGGAGCGTCAACTGCGGAGGCCGGAAGTGGTTGCAGACCCAATTTTTCGGGCCAGACTGCTCACGCTGAAAACCACCATCAGCATCAGGGAGAAAAGGCCGCCGTCGGAGAGTCTCGCGCTGGCCGAATCCGCTCTGGCCTTGCTCGATACTTCACAGGTGCCAGTGCCGCCCGACATCCGTGCGCATGCGCTGGAACGGCATGCCACTGCGTTGATCGACAGCGACCGGCTCGACGATGCGCTTCGCGATCTGGCGCTTGCCGGCGACTTGTTCGAAGGCAGCGACGATGAGGGGCGTGCCATCCTCGTCAAGATGGCGCTGGCACGTGCCTGGATGAGGATGGGTCGATTGCAGGATGCGCTGAAAGTTTCGGGCGAGGCAGCCGAGGCGTACCACCTTTTGCCGGACCACTTCATCGAGATATTCGCCCGCAATACCATGACCCGGATCCAGATGGAGTTGCTGCGCTGGGACGAGGCCCTCGCCGACAACGATCGCAGCATGCGATTGCTGGCCGATGTGCCGGGCGTTGAGCGCCGATATCACACCCTGCTCTTGCGCGCCCAAGTGTTGACCGCCAAGGGCCAGTTGCGTCTTGCCGGATCCCAATTAAAAGAGGCCACAGCCCTTCGGCCAGCATCCGAAGATTTTATCGCCCCGACGATCTATCTGCTCGAATCGAGCGATCCAGTGGGCGCGCTGCAGGCGGCTGCCAAGGCATTCGATCGCCTCGAAGGCGGTGAGACCGACATCCTGCTCGACAACAAGGATGGCGCACTGATGTTGTGGATCACCGCCGCCCAGAGGCTGTCCCAGAGCGCCGGGGCCGAAATGCCCACGCCCTCTCCGGAGCAACGGCAGCGCCTTGAGAAGCCGAAAACCGCCCTCGCTCGCATCGCCCGCGGACGCTGGCTGTGGTCGCAGGGCCAGCAGCGCGAAGCAGAGACCGAGCTTCGCCGGGCGCTGGATGAGTCGCGACGCATGAATCAACTCTTCCGGATGACCCTGGCCGCTGAGCCGCTTGTCGAGATGCTGCTGCAGGGTGGCGACACCGCTGCGGCGCAATCGATCATGACAGATCTTCGGGCTTTCGATACGGAGCGGATGGACGGCGACTATCGGGTCAATCTGCTGCGCTTGCGGGTGGCGTTGGCGGTGGGCGACAAGACTGCGGCTGATGCGGCGTATCGCAATGTGCAGAGGTTGGCTGGAGAGCGGAGGTTGCCGGAGGACCTGGTGGCGAAGATAGCTGCAGGTAAGGGGCAGGGCGGTGTTTCCTCCATGTGATAAGAAGTCAAGCTGACGCAGTTTTTCTTTCATCTATGCTGTGTGTCCCTGCTCGATGTGAACCACCTGATCGCCGAACTTGATCGTCTGCGGTCGGTGCGCGATGTAAATGCGGTGCACGTCCAGCTTCGCAAGGTTCTGATTGAGCTGCTCTTCGGTCGTTACGTCCAAGTCGCTGGTTGCTTCGTCCAGCAGCAAGATCCGGGGCTTGCGATAGAGCGCGCGCCCGATGAGCAACCGTTGCTTCTGCCCTGCCGAAAGCGTAGAGCCCATGTCGCCAACCAAGGTGTAATAGCCCATCGGCGACCGTCTGATGTCTTCGTGCAGGCAGGCCATAGCTGCGCATTCCTCGACCCAAGCCTGATCTATTTCGGGGTCGAAAAACGCGATGTTTTCTCGAATCGAGCCCGCAAACAATGCGTCGTCCTGCAGCACGCAGGAAATGTCCTGGCGAAGCTCGTCCAGCGGAACAGACTCCAGCGGCTCTCCGTCGATCAGGATGCGACCAGCTGAAGGCCGGTAGATGCCAAGCAACAATTTGGCGACGGTGGTTTTTCCGATGCCGGATCTTCCAGTGATGACCGTGCATTTGCTTCCGACAGTAGAAAAGCTGAAGTCGGACAATATATCGGCGCCG
>JANLSB010000679.1:0-2734 GCA_031362125.1 Lysobacterales bacterium
GCTACCGCTGCGTCAATGGCTTAACTGACTGGCATTAGGGCATGTACCGGACTTGCGAGATGAAAAACCTCCGGGAGGGAGGTTTTTCATCAACCTTTTAAGCGTCTGGCGTCTGCGGATCGAGGTTCTTTTTCGTCACCCGCATACCGAGCGCGATGGCACTGATCACGACAGCGGCCAACAACGGCCGGCGTTTCAACGAACGCACCGCACCCAGCGCGAGCGCGGCCAGCCATGGGCGGCCGGTCACCGAGCTTGCGAGCAGACCCATCCAGCCGTTACGGCTGGAGACCGCTGCGCCGAGGCTGCCGGCGACGGACGCAAGATGACGCAGCCGACCGGTACTGCCCCGCAGCTCGCGCATCGAGGCCGAAACTTCCGCGCGCTGCAGCGCAGCGCGCATGCGCAGCATTTCCATGCGCAATGCGCGATCCTGCGACTTGTCGCTCATGCCGCACCTCCGTCGCTGTTCTCGCGACGCACATCGGCGAGGAAGGCGTCACGATCGTTGGACAGCTCACGCAGGGTTTCCGAAAGCACCGGCGGCGCGGCGGATACTTCGGCCGTCAAGCTCCGGAACACCCACCACGCGCCGATCACATAGATTGCAAACAGCACCGCCAGCGTGGCCCAGCCATAACGCGGCCACAGCACAAGCGTCAGCAGCACCGATCCGGTAATCAGCGCCAGCAGCACCAGCACCATCGCGAACAGCGCCAACACGACCCAGCGGATCAGCTGGGTTCGCGACTGCGCGAGTTCCAGCGATGCGAACTCAGCGCGCGACAGCAGCAGACTGACTGTGGCCGCCGACAGACGGCGCACGGCATCGAGTGGCGAAGCCATGGCAGCGACGCCGGTCAGCGCCGAGAAACGAGCAGGCCGACCAGAAAGCCGACACCTGCAGCCACACCGATCGCGCCCCACGGATTTTCGTGGACGAAATCATCGGTGGCGCGCGCAGCGGCACGGGTATTGGCTGCGACTGCCGACTGCGCATCGCTGAGCCGTTGCTTGGCGCGGTCAAGGGCTTCGCTGGCGCGAGCGCGCAAGGCCTGCGCGCGGTCGCCGGTGGCTGCGGCGGCCTCATCGAGAAGCGCCTCCACGTCTTCCAGCACGACCTTGGCGTCGGTGACCAGCTCGTCTGTATTCAAGATATTGATTTTCGACATGATTCACTCCTCAAGAGATGCGTTTGGGCTGCGTTTCGATTTTCCCCCGACCGTGAGCATAGCGCGCGAATCAATCTAAGCCACCACCCGTGTTTGAATTGTGGAAAATCGACGTTCACCCATTACTGATCTGCATCAAATCCACGGATATTCGCCAAATACTTGGTTTGCACATGCATTCCGCCCGGAACCGGCGAGTCATTCGGGCATCATGCCGGCGGCGCGCGTCACCGCCGAGACCTCGCTGCGTGCAGCCTCGAGATCGGCCTGCAGGGCGAGGATCCGCGCCCTGCGGTCCAGAGTGCAGCCGAGCCCCGCGCTGACCAGCACCGCATGCGCAGCCAACAGCTTGTCAGCGGCGGCGGCCTCGAACACGCCCTCGACACGCAGGGCATCGATCAGACCAGGCGTGTCGCGCTGCAACAGCAGCGCAGGTTTCAGCGCAGCGTCGCGGAGCACAAGGTACTGCAGCAGGAATTCAAGATCGACCAGCCCGCCTTCGCCCTGCTTCAGATCGAAACGATCCCCGGTCGAACGATCCAGCTCGGCGCGCATCCGCGCCCGCATCGAGACCACGTCGTCGCGCAACTTCTCCGGGTCGCGCGGCTGCGCCAGCGTCCGCGCGCGCACGCGCTCCAGCGCGGCGCACAGCGCGGCATCGCCCGCGACCGTACGCGCGCGCACCAGTGCCTGATGCTCCCAGGTCCACGCGCGATGACCCTGGTAGTCCTCGAAACTGGCAAGTGTGGACACCAGCAGGCCTTTGGCGCCGTCTGGACGCAGACGCACATCGACGTCGTACAGCCGGCCGGCGCCGGTCGGCGCCCCCAGCAGCGCGACGATCTTCTGCGCCAGCCGTGCGCTCCAGCGGGAGGCGTCCAGCGGGCGCGCGCCGTCGGACATCGCATCGTTCGGCGCGTCGTAGACGAACACGACATCCAGATCGGAGCCGAAGCCGAGTTCCCGGCCGCCGAGGCTGCCGTAGCCCAACACTGCGAAGCGCGCATCGACGATGCGCCCGTGCTGCGCTTCGAGTTCGCGCACTGCGATGCGGTAGACCGCATCGAGGATCGTCTGGGCCAACACGGCGAGCAGACGCGCGGCGTCGATTCCTTCGATACGACGATCGAGCGTCGCCAGCGCGACGCGGAAACTGAGCGCCTGGCGCGCTTCGTTGAGGGCAAGCAGCGCGGCCTCCGAATCCTCCTGCAATAGCGCGGCCTCGCAGGTGGCGATGCATTCCTCTGCACGCAGCAACGGTCCGGCGACGCGCCGGTCCAGCAGCTCGTCCAGCAACAGGGGATGCGCCGCCAGACGCTCGCCGAGCAGCGCACTGCGCACCAGCACATCGATCAGCCGGGACAGCGCCGCCGGCTGTTCGTCGAGCATGGCCAGGTAGCTGGCGCGACGCAGGATCGCATGCAGCACCGTCAGCAGCCGACGCAGCGCCAACAGCGGCTCGAGCGACACCGCCACGGTCGCCAGCAGCGCCGGCATCAGCCGGTCGAGTCTCACGCGCGCGGCGTCGGACAGGTCGCGCACGCCCGGCGCGCGCGCGAAAT
>JANLSB010000698.1:0-3370 GCA_031362125.1 Lysobacterales bacterium
GAACGGCCAGCGCGGAGGCGCGGCGGGTTGCCTTGGGCGCGGCGGACGACGGTGTGAACAGCCCGAACTGCTGCGGCGTATCCAACGTCTGCGGCGTGAGCACCGGCGCAGGATCGCTGCGGCGCTGTTCCAGTTCCGCCAGTCGCCCACGCGCTTCGCGCACGACACTCTTCGGCAGGCCGGCGAGGGCGGCGACCTGCAGGCCGAAGCTGCGGTCGGCGGGGCCGTCTTTCACGGCGTGCATGAAGACGAGGGTGTCGCCACCCTGTTTGTCGTGGTGCTCGACCGCATCGAGATGCACGTTGGCGATGCCGCTGCCGGGTTGGGCGAGGGCGGTGAGTTCGAAATAATGCGTCGCGAACAGGGTGTAGCAGCGATTGGTCGCGGCCAGATGCTTGGCGCAGGCTTCGGCGAGGGCGAGGCCGTCGTAGGTCGAGGTGCCGCGGCCGATTTCGTCCATCAGCACCAGCGACTGCGCGGTGGCGTGGTGCAGGATGTAGCTGGTTTCGCTCATCTCGACCATGAAGGTCGATTGCCCGCGCGCGAGGTCGTCGCCGGCGCCGATGCGGGTGAGGATGCGGTCGATCGGCCCGATCTCCGCTTTCGATGCCGGCACGAAGCTGCCGATGTGCGCGAGCAGCACGATCAGCGCGTTCTGGCGCATGTAGGTGGATTTGCCGCCCATGTTCGGGCCGGTGATCACCAGCATGCGGCGTGCCGGGCTTTGCGACGGCGTGCCGCCGTCTTCGCCATTGAGCGACAGATCGTTCGGCTCGAACGGTTCGTCGCGCACCGCTTCGACGACCGGATGACGGCCGCGTTCGATCTGCAGCCGCGCATCGTCGACCAGCTGCGGCCGCGACCAGTCCAGTTCGCGCGCGCGTTCGGCGAACGACGCGAGCACATCGAGTTCGCTCAGCGCTCCTGCAGCGCGCTTCAATGGTTCGAGGTCTCGATTCAGTTCGTCGAGGATGCCTTCGTAAAGGAGTTTCTCGCGCGATAGCGAGCGGTCCTTCGCCGAAAGCACTTTGTCCTCGAACTGTTTCAGTTCTTCGGTGATGTAACGTTCAGCGCCGGTCAGCGTTTGCCGGCGAGTGTAGTGGACCGGCGCCTTCTCGGCCTGGCCCTTGCTGATTTCGATGTAGTAGCCGTGGACGCGGTTGTAGCCGACCTTGAGCGTGGCGATGCCGCTGCTCGCGCGTTCGCGCGCTTCCAGATCGATCAGGAACTGGTCCGCATGCGTACTGAGCATGCGCAGCTCGTCGAGTTCGGCATCAAAGCCTTCGGCAATCACGCCGCCGTCGCGGGCGAGCACCGGCGGCTGTTGCACGATGGCGCTGGCCATCCATGCGGCCTGCGTGTCGTGTTCGCCGAGTTCGGCCGCCAACGCCTGCAATCGCGGCGAATCGATGCCCGAGAGCGCGTCGCGTACTTTCGGCATCAGCAGCAGCGCATCGCGCAGGGTCGACAGGTCGCGGGGGCGCGCGCTGCGCAATGCGACGCGCGAGAGGATGCGTTCGATGTCGCCCAGGCCGCGGAACGCGTCGCGGACAGTGGCGTCCGCGCGGTGTTCGAGCAACTGCTGCACGGCGTCATGGCGTTCGCTGACGACCTTGCGATCACGCAGTGGCCGATGCAGCCAGCGCCGCAATAGACGTCCGCCCATCGGTGTGATCGTACTGTCGAGCACGCCGAGCAGCGTATGCCGGGTATCGCCATCGACGCGGGTGTCGAGTTCGAGATGGCGCCGCGTCGCCGCGTTCATCGCGATCGCGCCGTCGCTGGTTTCGATCCGGATCGCGGTGAGATGGGGTAGGCGCTGTTTCTGGGTTTCCTCGACATAGCCCAATAGCGCGCCGGCCGCGGCGATGGCCAGCGGTTTGCCGTCGATACCGAAGCCGGTCAGATCGAACAGGTTGAAGAATTGCAGCAGTTGGCGGCGCCCGCTGTCGGCGTCGAACAGCCACGGTGCGCGTCTGCGCACGCCGGGACGGGTCGTCAGCGATGCCGGCCAGCCGTCTTCGTCGGGGATCAGCAGTTCGGCGGGGTCGAGCCGCGCGAGTTCGGCTTCGAGCATGTCGTCGCTGCCGACTTCGTTGACCAGGAAACGACCGCCGGCGAGATCCGCCCATGCGATGCCGTAACCGTTCTTTCCGCGCGAAACGGCCATCAGCAGCGTGTCGCGGCGATCCTGCAGCAAAGCTTCGTCGGTGACCGTACCTGGGGTGACGATACGCACGACCTTGCGTTCGACCAGACCCTTCGCCAGCGCCGGATCGCCGATTTGCTCGCAGATCGCCACTGATTCGCCCAGCGCGACCAGGCGCGCGAGGTAGCCTTCGTAGGCATGCACCGGCACGCCCGCCATCGGAATCGGTTGGCCGGCGGAATTGCCGCGCTGGGTCAGGGTGATGTCGAGCAGGCGCGCGGCCTTGCGCGCGTCGTCGTAGAACAGTTCGTAGAAGTCGCCCATACGGAAGAGCATCAATACGTCTGGATGCTCCGCCTTGGCGGCGAAGAACTGGCGCATGAGCGGGGTGTGCTGGTCGCCGGATGCGCGAGCGACGGGTGCGGGAAGAGAGGGGGATTCGGGCACGTGGGAGCTTGTGATCAGGGCCGGAGCGCGGGTTGGGCGCCCGAGGGCAGAGCGCTCAGTATGCCAGCGAGTCGGGAGGGCGTCGGTCATGGTCAAAGCTCGTGAAACTTGTGTTAACGTTCCAAGGTGGATGTTTTCAACACGCAGGCGCGATGGATGCCCCAGGGCTCGCCTGCATGGTTTCGCTAGAAATACGCGGGTACGAAAGACTAGATAGACGCTTAGGATGAGTCCACAGATGGTCGACACATAAGGCCACGAAACGATATGACAACCAACCACTATGGCGAGGGGGAATACATGATTTATCGTGCACCGCAACATTCGAAGCTGACCCGGGCGCTGCTCATCGCACTCATCGGCTTGGTCCAGGCACCGCTCGTACTGGCCCAGGAGGCCGGTGCTGCAGAGGAAGAGGCCACCACACTGGACCAGATCACAGTGACTGCGCAGAAGCGCGAAGAAGCGTTGCAGGACGTTCCGATTGTGCTGACGGCGCTCTCCGAACAGACGCTCGAAGAGAACGGTGTCCGCGACATCAAGGATCTGGCGCAGATCGTGCCCGGTCTGACCGTGACCAGCACCCAGAGCGAGTCGCAGACCGTGGCCCGTATCCGCGGCGTCGGTACGGTTGGCGACAACGCCGGTCTCGAATCCTCTGTCGGTATCGTCATTGACGGCGTTTTCCGCCCCCGCAACGGTGTCGGTTTCACCGATCTGGGCGAGCTTGAACGCATCGAAGTGCTGAAAGGCCCGCAGGGCACGCTGTTCGGC
>JANLSB010000701.1:0-6574 GCA_031362125.1 Lysobacterales bacterium
AGCGCGGGAGAGGAGAAGGTAACCGCTTGATCCATCTGGAAATCTCCGGATGGGACGACAGGCGGACGAAAGGACTGGAATTATAGCCGGAGGCCTTGCCGCAGCGCACCACCGGTGCCGGTCGTGCTTTTCGTAGGAGCGGCGACAGCCGCGAAGCCCGCGATGGGTCAGCCCTGTCGCGAACCGCAACGCTGAGAATCCGGGATTGCAAGCAGCGCGATATCCGAAACATTGCCAGCTTCGCGGCTCCCACCGCTCCTGCGAACAGCGGATCACCGCCTCAGATCTGCAGCGCCCGATACTCATTGCACAGTCGTGCGCGCTCCCACACCGGCACGAAACTGTCGGCGAGCTGGCGGGCACGGCCGCCGAAGTCGAGTGCGGCCTCGCCGTCGAAGCGGTTGCCGAGGGTGCGGAAGTAGTAGCCGCCGCTGTCGTTGGCGATGAACGCCGAGGCGTAGCCGTGATCGGCCGGATCAGTGACTTCGCGAAAGCCGAAGACGCTGGACACACGCTGGCTCAGGCCGATCAGCGGCGCATGCGCGCGCTGCGGTGTGCCGGCGTCCTGTAGCAGAATGCGGATGTCGACCCGCTGCCGGCGGGTGGCGAGCCGGCGCAGGGCTTCCATGACTTCAGGCGTGTCGAACAGTCCCGGGTCGAGGTTGCGGCTGTAGATGCACAGCTCGCGGCGGGTGGCTGTCACTACAGCGGTGGTGATGGCGACTGCGGCTTCGCGGGTGTCGATCGCGGTCGGCCCGCCGATCTGCCGGCGCATGCTCTGATGTTCGATGCCGGCTTCCATGAAACGCGCATCGTATGGCACGAAACCGTGTTTGACGTAGAAGCCGACCGCCGAGACCTGCGAATGCAGGCGCAGCTCCGGCCAGCGCCGCTGTGCAGCCGCTTCGATCAGCGCCAGCAGCAGTGCGTCGCCGACGCCGCGTCCGCGCCAATCCGGCAGCACGGCCATGCGGCCGACCTTGCGTTCGGGGGTGAGTCGCCCTGTGCCGATGGGGCGCCCGGCCTCGTCGCGTGCGATCACATGGATGCACAGCGGGTCGAGCTCATCCCATTCCAGCTCGATCGGTACCTGCTGCTCGTGCACGAACACCGGTTCGCGCACTGCGCGCAGGTCGTCGACGCCAGTGGCGTAGTCGATGGCTTCGACCCGGAAGCCCCGCTCAGAGGTCGTCATCGTCGTGCTCCTGGCCGGTGTCGTCGCCTTCGTTGTCCAGCCGGTAGTGGCCTTCCGCGAGCAATTCAAGCACCAGCGCCTGACTCTCCGGCGACAGCGCTGCGTAGGAGTCGCCGTCCAGCGCGTCGGCGGCGGCCAGGGTGCGGGCGTCGGCCAAGGGAAGCGCATGGATCTGGCCGGCGACATAGAGCTTCGCAAGCGCCGACTTCCCGGTGGCCTTGCTTGCAGCGCAGCGTCGCCACGCGACTCGCGTCCACGGATGGCGCTGCAGAAGCGCGCCCTGCTGAAGATCGAATTCGATTTCGATTCGCGACCGCGGCGGGTCAGGCATCAGGTTCTCGCCGACGCTGCGATACAGCGTCATGAACCGCCCGAACCAGTCGCCCAGGCGCTCCGGATCGTTCATCCGTAGCGCGTTGAGTCCGGCGATGGCGCGCTGCATGGCTTCGGCATCGATTTCGTTCGGATCCTTCGGTGGAGCCAGGTCATCGTCGCGATAACGCACCGATTCGTCGGCATCGGCCAACAGCGTGTCGACGAAATCGCCCAACAGCTCTGCGGCGCTGGGCGCGCGCATGCCGACCGAGAAGGTCAGGCAGGCGTCTTCGGCCACGCCATGGTGCGGCACGTTCGGCGGCAGATACAGCATGTCGCCGGGGCCGAGCACCCAGTCGTGGGTCGGGTGGAATTCGCGCAAAAGTTTGAGTTCGACGCCTTCGCGGAACGCGCTCGATGGCCGGTCTTTGCCCATCGCTTCGCTGGCGTCGATCTGCCAGCGCCGATGACCTTGGGCCTGAAGCAGGAATACGTCGTACTGGTCGACATGCGCGCCGACCGAGCCGCCGGGCGCGGCGAACGAGATCATCACGTCGTCGATCCGCCAGCGCGGCAGGAAATCGAAATGATCGAGCAGGGCGCGGATGTCCGGGTCCCACTTGTCGACGTCCTGCACCAGCAGGGTCCAGTCGTGGTGCGGCATGCCGGGGAATTCCTCTTCGGCGAACGGCCCGGTGCGGACAGTCCAGCCGTCGCTGGCCTTGTCGTGCATCACGATCCGCGACAGCGCGGCTTCTTCGCAGGCGAGGCCGGCGAGATCTTCCGGCATCACCGGCGTCACGAAATCGGGAAAGGCATTGCGGATCAGCAGCGGCCGCTTCTGCCAGTAGTCGCGCAGGAACTCGGTGGGCGACATGCCCAAGGGGGGAGCGCTGCGTGCGTCGATCTCGAACGGAAGTGGTGGGGCATGCTTCGACATCTCAGATCTCCGTCGCCAGCCGTTCGGCGAGGCCGGTGTAACTGCCGGGCGTCATCGCAAGCAGCCGCTGTTTCGCGTCGGTGGGCAGATCCAGGCCGCCAATGAATTCACGTATCGAAGCCTCATCGATCCCGTGACCGCGGGTCAGCGCTTTCAGCTGTTCGTAGGGGTTCGGCAGGCCGTGGCGGCGCATCACCGTCTGCACGGCTTCGGCCAGCACTTCCCATGCAGCGTCGAGGTCGGCGGCCAGCAGTTCCGGATTCGTGCTGAGTTTGCCGAGGCCGCGCAGCAGTGCGTCGAAGCCGATCAGCGCATGGCCGAAGGCGGTGCCCAGCGCGCGCAAGACCGTGGAATCGGTGAGGTCGCGCTGCCAGCGGCTGATCGGCAGCTTCGCCGCGAAATGTTCCAGCAAGGCGTTGGCGATGCCGAAATTGCCCTCGGCGTTCTCGAAATCGATCGGATTGACCTTGTGCGGCATGGTCGAACTGCCGACTTCCCCGGCCTTCACTGCTTGCTTGAAATAACCCAGCGAGATGTAACCCCAGAGGTCGCGGCACAGATCGATGCAGATGGTGTCGATGCGCTTCTGCGCGTCGCACAGCTCGGCGATGCCGTCGTGCGGTTCGATCTGGGTGGTGTAGGGCTGCCAGTCCAGGCCCAGCGATTCGACGAAGCGGCGCGAGAACGCGATCCAGTCGACCTCGGGGTAGGCGGCCACGTGCGCGTTGTAATTGCCGACCGCACCGTTGATCTTGCCGGCGATCAGCGCGGCGGCGAGCGTTTCGCCCTGGCGCTGCAGACGGGCGACGACGTTGGCGAGTTCCTTGCCGACGGTGCTGGGCGAGGCGGTCTGGCCGTGGGTGCGCGAGAGCATCGGCAGACCGGCATGTTCGTGCGCCATTACGCGGAGTTTCTGGATCAGCGCGTCCAGCGTCGGCAGCAGTACCGTTTGCCGCGCCTCGCTCAGCATCAGGGCGTAGCTGAGATTGTTGATGTCCTC
Organism: Lysobacterales bacterium; assembly: GCA_031362125.1. Lineage (GTDB taxonomy): Bacteria > Pseudomonadota > Gammaproteobacteria > Xanthomonadales > Xanthomonadaceae > Lysobacter_I. The sequence goes on from JANLSB010000701.1 coordinate 3,451, forward strand.
GCTGGTGCAGGCGAAATGCACGAACTCCAGCGCCGGTGCCAGCTCTGCATCGTCCTTCAGCCGCTCCTTGATCAGATATTCGACCGCTTTCACATCATGATTCGTGGTGCGTTCGATCGCCTTGACCCGCGCCGCATCGTCCAGGCTCAGGCCGTCGGCCAGCGCACGCAGACGAGTCACGGCGGCGTCAGAGAATGGTTCCAGTTCGACGATGCCCGGCTCGGCCGCCAGCGCCAGCAGCCATTCGATTTCCACCCTGACCCGGGCCTTGATCAGACCGTATTCGGAGAAGATCGGGCGCAGGACATCGACCTTGCCGGCGTAGCGGCCATCGAGCGGGGACAGGGCAAGGAGCTGGGCGTCGGACATGGCGGACTGCGGTGCGGGAAAGCCGCAATTCTAAACGCTCGCGGGGGTATGCTCGGCCGATCTCCATCACGACAGGCGCGGACCATGGCACGACGCAGCGCCCATTCGGGCATGCCCCATTCAGGCATGCCCCATCCAGGCACGATCCCTGATCCCACGCGTACCGAACGCGACAGCATGGGCGCGCTGCAGGTGCCCGCTGCGGCGCTATGGGGCGCACAGACCCAGCGCGCCGTGGAGAATTTCCGGATTTCCGGCCGGCCGATGCCGCGCGGCTTCATCCGCGCCCTTGGGCTGATCAAGGCTGCGGCGGCCCAGACCAACGCCAATCTCGGACTGATGCCCAAGACCCGTGCCGCCGCGATCCGCCGCGCGGCGATGGCGGTGGCCGAAGGCGAGCACGACGACCAGTTCCCGGTCGACATCTACCAGACCGGTTCCGGCACTTCCAGCAACATGAACGCCAACGAGGTGATCGCGGCGCTGGTCATGCGCAGCGGCCGGGGCAAGGTCCATCCCAACGACGACGTGAACCTCGGCCAGAGTTCGAACGATGTGGTGCCGACCGCGATCCGCGTCAGTGCCCAGCTCGCGGTGATCGAGGATCTGCTGCCGGCGCTGCAGCATCTGCGCCGGACCATCGATCGCCGCGCGCGCGAGTCGCGCAAGTTGGTCAAGACCGGGCGCACCCATCTGATGGACGCGATGCCGCTCACCTTCGGGCAGGAATTGGGGGCGTGGTCGTCGCAGCTCGACTCGGCGCGGATGCGGATCGAGGACTGCCTCAAGCGGCTGCGGCGGCTGCCGATCGGCGGCACCGCCGTGGGGACCGGCATCAATACCGACCCCGGCTTCGGGCAGCGCGTCGCGCAGACCGTGTCGGTGTTGTCGGGGGTGCGCTTTGTCGTCGCAGACGACAAATTCGAGGGGATCGCCGCACAGGACGACGCTGTCGAACTCTCGGGCCAGCTTTCGGCGCTGGCGGTGGCCCTGATGAAGATCGCCAACGATCTGCGCTGGATGAACTCGGGACCGCTGGCGGGGCTTGGCGAGATCGAATTGCAGGCACTGCAGCCGGGTTCGTCGATCATGCCCGGCAAGGTCAACCCGGTGATCCCGGAAGCCGTGGCGATGGTTTGCGCCCAGGTGATGGGCCATCACACTGCGGTGACGATCGCGGGGCAGAGCGGTAATTTCCAGCTCAACGTGATGCTGCCGCTGATCGCGGCGAACCTGCTGGAGAGCATCGGCCTGCTGGCCAACGCGATGACCACGCTGGCCGACAGCGCCATTGCCGGCATGACGTTCCGCGTCGACCGCATCGCCGACGCGCTGGAGCGCAATCCGATCCTCGTGACCGCGCTCAATCCGGTGATCGGCTACGAAAAAGCCGCTGCGATCGCCAAGAAGGCGTACCGGGAGCGGAGGCCGGTGTTCGATGTCGCGTTGGAGGACAGCGGCCTTGATGCAAAGACGTTGAAACAATTGCTGGATCCGGCCGCACTGGTCAAGGGCGGTGTGCAGACGGGTACGGGCGGCGGCTGAGGCGGCCGCCCGCATATCTCGCTTACTGCTTGATCTCGTTTACTGCTTGCCGCTGGCAGCCTCAGCTTCTTCTGCAGCGTTCATGCCCGAGTTTTCCGTGCTTGAGCCTTGCTGATTGTCGTTGTTGGTCATGCAGTCCTTGAGGTCGCTCGCTTCCATGGTCGCATAGGGTTTGAACTCGGGCAGCGCAGCGGCGAGTTTGTCCTGGGAGGCTTTCATCGCTGGCAGCAGCTCGCACAGCTTCTGGGCGGAGCGCTTGATGCCATCGGCCTGGCCCTCGATCTTCTTCTCGATGTTGTCGGTGTCGCCGCTCAGAACGCCGCTGATCGCTTCGGCCATCGCCTTGCCGGCGAGATCCGCACCCTCGATGCCGACCCCGATACCGGCGCTGGCGACCTTCGCCATGTGCTGACGGTATTCCAGCATCAGCGCCTTCTGTCCGGCGCTCAGTGTCACCGCCTTGCCGCCGATCAGGAATTCGCCGGTCGGCGTGATTTCGGCCGTGGGCTGGCCGTCGGCACGCAGATCGATGTTCTTGGTCGCCAACTCGCCCATAGCGCCATCGGTCGCTTCCTTCACGGCTTTGCCGATGAATGTGGTGGGTTGATTGGCGGGATCGCCTGCAGGCGCGGCGCCGTTGTTGTTGCTGCCGCAGCCCAGCAGCGGCAGGCAGCTGAGTACTGCGAATGCGGTCATGCGGATGTTGTTCATGGGAAGCTCCACTCGGATTTCGATAGGAATATTTCGGTTCACTGGCATCGCCATTGCAGAGGCGATGCGTCAATCATCTTTCGGGATGCGCACCTGCCCGCTCACATTGCGGTGATCGATCGAGCCGCTGCCGACGCTGCTGACGACGAGGTCGCCGGCGATGTTGTTCGCTTCGAGGTCGCCCGAGCCGATGCTCGCCACCGTGACGCTGCCGCCAATGCCGGACAGTGCGGCGTCGCCCGAGCCGATAGAACCGATAGTGACCCTGCCTTTCGCGTTCGCGACGATCAGGTCGCCGGAATGGACATCGCCGATCGTCGCGTCGCCGCGCAGATCGCGGGCGCTCAAGTCGCCGGAACCGACCGAAACCACATGTAGGGCGCCGATGTCGGTGGCATGGATGTCACCAGAGCCGACGTCGGCATAGAAGGCGTTGCGGACATGACGTGCTTCGAGGTCGCCGGAGCCGACATCGGCGCTGAGAGAAATGACGTCATCG
>JANLSB010000710.1:0-2760 GCA_031362125.1 Lysobacterales bacterium
GCCGATGGCGAGGGCGCGGTTCAGTCGCAGTCTCGAAAGACCCTGTTCGCAGGTGCCGTGGCCCTGTTCGGTCGAGCAGGCTTCGCCGAGGTCGAACCAGTCCATCGAGCGGCTGAGATACAGGTAGCAGTTGGGGTCGAAGCGGCGGACGAAGCGCCGAGCGTGGCCTTCGAGGTAGCTTTCGACCTCGAATTCGAGCCCGAACGGGTCGTCGCCGAGGCGGCGGTCGGAGTCCAGGCGCACGCGGCCGAAGCGGCCGTCCCACTCCAGCGCCGAGCGATAGGTGATGACGCCGAGCTTGCGCGCCATGCGCATGCCGGCCTCCGGGTAAGCCTCATCGGTGTATTCGCCGTTGTTCCAGTTCGGGTCGAGCCGGATTGCCTCGCGCTGCAGCGAGCGGATGGCGATCGAGAATGGCAGTGCGCGGGCGGCGCCTGAGATGTTGATATGGCCGTGGGCGATGTCCGGGAAGCGCTGAAGCAGCGCCAGCGCGACCATGCCGCCCATCGAATTGCCGATCACGCAGGCGAGGCGTTCGATCCCCAGACTGCGGACGACGTGCGTGGCAGCATCGGCGCCGTCCTCCACCGACAAGTCGGGAAAGCTCAGCCGATAGATCTGGCCGGTGGCTGGGTCGATCGATGCCGGGCCGGTCGAGCCCTTGCAACTGCCCAGCGAATTCACGCAGACCACGAACCAGCGGTCGGTATCAATAGGTCTGCCGGGGCCCAGCATCGCCTCCCACCAGCCCGGATCGGCATTCTGGGCATGACTGGCGGCGTGCGCGTCAGGCGAGAGACCGGTGAGGATGAGGATGGCGTTGTCGCGGGCCGCGTTGAGCGTGCCCCAGGTTTCGTAGGCCATGCGGGCGCCGTGCAGGGCGCTGCCGCGCTTCATCGGGAACGGCGAGGGCAGATCGATGAAGCGGGAGCCGGGGGGAGTGAATTCTGTCATCCGTGAAGTCTAATGGTCGGGGACGGGAGCGCGGATCGTACGCGATGGGTCGCAGTATTCCGAGGATGGTTCCGTTGCGATCAGTCGACGTTGCGGTCGTCGGCCCAGTACAGGGCGGCGCGCACTGGGTAGTGGTCCGAGCCGATATCGGGGCCGCGCGAGGATTCGCCGCGCCGCCAGTGCGCGGAGGCGAGGACATGATCGATCGGAATCCCGAAGACGCCGCGGCCCCAGCGTGGCCAGGTGGGGGCGAGCGATGTGGTGCGCAACAGACCGCCGCTTTCAGCAGAGATGAGTCCGGTGGACCAGGGCGTGGCATTGAGGTCGCCGGCAACGATGAGCGGCGCGCGTGGCGCCCAACTGGCCAACATCCGCAACAGCGCATCACGTTCGCCATGCCAGTATGCGGCCACCGGCGGCATCGGGTGGATGGCGACGATCCTGGTCGGCACGCCGCCAAGCTCGATCATCGCGGTGAGGAACGGAATGCCGTCGGCGCTTGCGTGATGCTCCACAGCGGTCAGCGGCGTCCGCGACAGCAGTCCGATCCCGAACGGCGAATCGTCGGGTGCGAACTCGCGGAATGGGTAATCTTTGCCAAGGCGGTGAGCCAGCGCGTTCGCATAGACGGGTGTGAGTTCGGTGAGCATCACCACATCCGCCGGCTGCGCACGCAGCCAGGCGATCAGCGGCGCGGGGTCGCGATTGCCGACATGAACGTTCGCAGCGACGATGACCAAAGCGGACTGGCCGTCATTGGCTGGCGTCAGCGGTATGCTCGCGGTGAACAGCGGCAGCAGCGCCAGCGGCGCAAGCAGCAACCAGCGCCAGGTGCACGCAGCGCAGAGCAGGCAGAGCGCAAGCCAGCAAAGGGCATACGGCAGTTGCCAGTGCGCAGCCAGATCGAGGATCCAGATGAGCGGACTCGACGACAACGGCAGCAGGCGGTTGATCAGCGGCAGCGTCAGACCCATGGCGCACGGTAGCAGCAGCCAACGCACCCACGCTGCGAAAGCTGCGAGTCGCGAAATCGATCCAGCGGTCATTCCGCGCCGATGACGAGCTTCACGGGTTGCTTCGCCGGCAGCTGCACGCGCACCGGCTTCGATTCCAGATCGCCGTCCTGACGCATGGCGTCGCCGCTCGCGGAGAGCCGCGCGATGACCTCGACCTCCTGCAGCGCAGACAGCTTGGCCATCGGCATCGGGCCGTCGGTGTCGTCCAGCGTGATCGACAATGGCAGCTCGGCGATGCCGTGTTTTTCGACGGCGACGGGCATCGGTGGTCCGCCGGGCGCGCGCGCGATCACGAACACGGTGGTGTCGCCGCGCAGACGCACCCGGGCGGCGAATGCGGGGTCGAGTGCGACTTCCACGACGAGACCCTTCGCGGCCGGCCCCCTCGAGTCCGGTCCCTTCGATGCCGCTGCGGGCGACGGCAGCGGTGGCAGACCAGCGTCCTTGCGCGCCGCGTCGACTTCGGCGCGCAGCGTCTCGGCGTTAGGTGCGTCGACCTGGGCGAGCAGAGGTTCCCACATCGCCGCGGCGTCGGCGGGCTTGTTCTGCTGGCGCAGTGCGATGCCCATGAAAAAACGTGCGCGCTGATGCTGGAGGTTGAGCTTGAGCGCGCGCTGCAGGTATTCGACCGCCTGCGGATCGAAGCGGCGCTGCGCATCGGCCTGCGCGCGGGATTCTGCGGCGGCGGCCAGGAAGTCGGGCTCATCCGGTACGCGCTTCAAGACTTGTTCCCAGGCGTCGCGCGCCTGCTCGAACTTGCCGACGCGGGCATAGGTGCTGGCCAGCATCA
>JANLSB010000730.1:0-4125 GCA_031362125.1 Lysobacterales bacterium
GAGCCGCGAAGCCCGTACCTCTTCCGATACGGTGCTGCATGCGATCCGATACATTGCTCAAGACGATGTCACGATGACGGAAAACGCATCAGCGGAACATGCGCGGGCTTCGCGGCTCCCGCCGCTCCTACAGGAGTAGACTCACGGTTCTGCGTGTTTGGCCACGATCAACCAGTTGTTGAACGGCGTATTGCCGTACAGCGGCGTGAATTCGGCCTGCAGGCCGGCTTTTTCCAGTGCATCGCGAAGACTGCCAAGCGTGGGATAGCTGCGCGGACGAAATTGCATCCAGCCGACCCAGTTGGCAAGCCGATCGGTGATGCGCGAAGTGCGCGCACGGCCGGTATCGTCTTCGATGGCGCTGCGGATCACCAGCCTCGCGCCCGGCGTGAGCATCGATGCAGCGTTCGTCAGCAACGCGCGCTGCGCCCCGGCATCGAGGTACTGCAGCACATCGAGGATCGCGACGCTGCCGGAATGTCCCGGCAGGGTGTCCGCCAGATCGACCACATCGAACAGCGTCTGCGCGAAGCCGCGACTGTCCGCCGCGCGCCGCGCGCGAGCGATCTTGGCCGCATCGTTGTCGACGCCCCGATACGCCAGCGTCTGCGCATCGGAACGCAGCGCGTGCGCGAGCAGACCCAGGCCGCAGCCCAGATCCAGCAGCGGCGCATCGCTGCCGCGCAGTGCGGCGAGCACGCCGGGATACAGCGGGTCGCTGCCGAGTTTGGCGCGGACGTAGTAGTAGTCGTAGCGGTTGCCCAGCGGAAAGCGCGGCAGAAATGCTTCGGCGATGCGGCGCGCATCGGCGGATGCCAGAGGCCGCGTCGCCGCTGCGGTCACGGTGCCGCAGCGCCTGCGAGCAGACGCCGCACGACCGGCCACGCCAGACGCGCCCACTCGGCATACATCGCTGCGGAAGGATGCAGACCATCCTCGGCGAGCATCGCCGGGTCGCGGCCGCGTTCGCGGCTCACCGGCGCGATGTCGACGAAGGCGACTCCGCGTTCGGCGCAGATTCTTTCGGCGGCCGCGTTGTAGGCGTCGAGTTCACGCGCGATCACAGCGAGATCGCGCCCGCTCTGCGCCGCGAACGGGGTCACGCCCCAGTCGGGAATCGCCAGCACGACCACACGGTCGGCGCGGCGGCCGGCGAAACCGATCGCACGTTCCAGCAGCACCGCGAATTCCTGCGCGTACTCGTCGACCGGGCGACCGCGATACTGGTTGTTCACGCCGATCAGCAGCGTGACCAGACCGTAGTCGTCGCCAAGCGGTTCGGCGGCGTCGATCGCGGACGACAATTCGTCGGTGGTCCAGCTGGTTCTGGCGATGACCTTCGGGTCATCGATGACGATACCGCTAGCGTGCAGCGCCTCTTTCAACTGCACCGGCCAGCGGCCTTCGGGGTCTATGTTCTCGCCGATGGTGTAGCTGTCGCCAAGGGCGAGGTAACGGACCGACGCATCGGCACGCGATCCCTGCGCGGCACCGGCCGCAATCATCGCCGCGAGCATGGCCGGCACGGCGGTCATCGTTCAGGCCACTGCAACGCGCTGCGCGGTCGAGGCGTCGGCACGGCGCTGCAGCACGCGTTCGATACGTGTGAACACCTCACGCAATACCGGCGCTTCCGGCAGCAGGGTGACGCGGAAGAAATTGCGCTCCGGCACGTTGAAACTGGAGCCTGGCACGATCAGCACATCCTCGGTTTCCAGCATTTCCAGCGCGAATGCGTGGTCGTCGAAACCGTGCCCGGCATCGCCGACGACCGCTGGAAAACCGTACAGAGCAGCAGCGGGGGCGACCAGACTCAAATGTTCGCTGGCCTGGCAACAATCGATCAGCGCGCGGCGGGTTTCGTACAGGCGCCCGTCTGGCGCGGTCAGCGCGCTGATGGTATCGGTGCCATGCAGCGCGGCGTCGATCGCGAACTGGCCGGGCACGTTTGCGCACAGGCGCAGCGCGCCGAGCAGATCCATCGCGTGGTGCAGCTCGCCGCTGACGAGCGGATCGCCGCTGAGCACCGCCCAGCCCACGCGCCAGCCGCAGGCGCGATGCACCTTCGACAATCCGCCGAACGACAGGCACGGCAGGTCGCCGGCGAGCGGTGCGAGCGGTTGGAACACACTCTTCAACCCCTGTTCGTCGTCGTAGAGGATGTGGTCGTAGATCTCGTCCGCCATCAGCAGCAGGTTGTGCTTCGCGGCGATGGCGACGATCCGTTCGAGGATCTCGCGCGAATACGTCGCGCCGGTCGGATTGTTCGGGTTGATCAGCACGATCGCGCGGGTGCGCGACGACACCAGTTGTGCGATCTCATCAGGATCGGGCAGGAAGCCGTTGTCGGCGCGGCAGCGGTAGTACACCGGACGGCCGTCGTTGAGGATGGTCGCAGCCGACCACAGCGGATAGTCGGGAGACGGCAGCAGCACCTCGTCGCCGGCGTTGAGCAGCGCGCGCAGGCTCAGGTCGATCAACTCGCTGACGCCGTTGCCGATGAACACGCGCTCGGACGACGCATTCGGTGTGCCGCGCTGCTTGTGGAAGGCGGCGATCGCTTCGCGGGCAGCCGGCAACCCCTGCTGATGGGTATACGGGTCGGTCGCGGCGATATGGTCGGCGATGGCGCGCTGCAGGTGCTCTGGCGCGCGGAACCCGAAAGCCCCGGGGTTGCCGATGTTCAGTTTGATCAGCTGCCGGCCCTGGGTTTCCAGCTCACGGGCGCGGCGGGCGAGTTCGCCGCGGATCTCGTAGCGGACTTCGGACAGGCGCTCGCGGGTCTTGACGGTGGGCTTGGAGCCGGGGTGGGTGCTGGCAGAGGACATCATGTCGAGGACGGCAAAAAGTGCCGCAAAGCCTAGCCCAAATCGCCCCGTTCTGCTCCCCGCGGCAGGCGTGGGGACGGAACCGGGCCATAATCCCGGCATGGCCTTTCCCAACCCACTGAATTGAGCGTCCCCGACCCCATCGCACTGCGTGCGATCGGCTGGCCATTCGCCGGTATCGCCATCGATGAGATCGGAGACTCCGCCTGGGCCGCTGCCATCGCTGCGCATCCGCTGGCGCGGCCGGCACGGGTGATCGAACAGCACCGCACCGGCTATGTCGTCGCCGAGGCGCCGGGCGATGCGCTGACCACCGAATCCCCGCAGGAATGGATGCGTCGGCGCTTCCCGCCGCAGGACCGCGCCGCGGTCGGCGACTGGGTGTTGATCGAAGACGGCCAGACCGAAGCCGGCAAAAGCCCGCGCGGCCGGATCGTCGCCCTGCTGTCGCGGCGGACCGCGATCAAACGCGCCGCCGCCGGCGAGCACTATCAGCAGCAGGTCATCGCCGCGAACATCGACACCGTGCTGGTGGTCTGCGGCCTGGACGCCGATTTCAACCCGCGCCGGATCGAGCGCTATCTGCTGCTGGTGCGCGGCGGCGGGGCCGAGCCGGTGGTGGTGCTGACCAAGGCCGACAAGGACGGCAGCGACGCCGATGCGGCGCTGGCAGCGCTCGCCGAGCTGGCTGCGCAGTGCATCGTCGCGGTCGCGGTGAACGCCAAAGACCGCGCCAGCGTCGCCGCGCTCGAACCGTGGCTGCAGGCGGGCCGCACGGCGGTGCTCGTGGGGTCGTCGGGCGCCGGCAAATCCACGCTCACCAACACCCTGCTCGGCGTGGAAAGAATGAAGACGAACGCGGTCCGCGAAAACGACGCCCGCGGCCGTCACACCACCACGTTCCGCACCCTGATTCCACTGCCATCGGGCGCCTGTCTGATCGACACGCCCGGCATGCGCGAGCTCAAGCCGACCGGCGAGGAGCAGCTGTCCGACGGCGGTTTCGCCGATATCGAAACGCTGACCGGCGAATGCAGATTCCGCGACTGCCACCACGCCCGGGAACCGGGCTGCGCGGTGCGCGAGGCGCTGGAAGCCGGCACGCTGGATCCGGCGCGGCTGGCGAACTACCTCAAGCTGCGCGACGAAGTGGCCGGCGCCGCCGACAAGCTCGCGACGCGGGTGGTGCAGAACGCCGCCGCGAAGACCGGCAGCAAGCCGCGCCACAAGCCATCGGACGACTGGTATGGGCGGGAGTGATCTGGCTCTCGTAGGAGCGACGGAAGTCGCGACAGAC
>JANLSB010000759.1:0-2966 GCA_031362125.1 Lysobacterales bacterium
CGCGTTTGCAACCCGCGCGGATGCGGATGCATTCGTGCGCTCGGATCGCGCGCTGCAGGCGAAGAAGAGCCCTGCGCAGCGGGTCGACTACAGCATCGACAACCAGACCACCGTGAATCCGTGGCTGTCGCAGGTCCAGCACACCAATATCTACAGCACCATCAATACGTTGTCGACCTACCAGAACCGCTACTACACCAGCAGCGAGGGCAGGGCTTCAGCGGAGTGGATCCGCACGACCTGGCAGGGGCTGGCCGCTGGCCGCGCCGATGTCACCAGCGAACTGTTCGCGTGCAGCACTTGTTCGACCCAGCCGTCGGTGATCCTGACGATCCGCGGCAACGAGATCCCGAACGAGATCGTGGTGCTCGGCGCGCACCTGGATTCGATCAACGGCAGTGCCGCAGGCAATGTCGCCCAGCGCGCGCCGGGCGCGGACGACGATGCCTCAGGCATCGCGACCCTGACCGAAGTGCTGCGGATCGCGATGGCCAACGGCTGGAAACCGAAGCGCACCGTGAAATTCATGGGCTATGCGGCCGAAGAAGTCGGTCTGCGCGGCTCCAACGCGATCGCCCAGGCGCACAAGGCCACAGGCGCGAACGTGGTCGCGGTGCTGCAGATGGACATGACCAACTACAAAGCGTCGACCAATGTCGACATGCGTCTGGTGACGGATTACTCCAATCCGGCGCTGCAGGGCTTCCTGACCACGCTGTTCGATGTCTACCTGGCGCCGCGAGGCATGACCCGCGGCACCGACACCTGCGGATATGCATGTTCCGATCACGCCTCATGGACCAGCGCCGGATACCCCTCGGCTTATTTCTTCGAAGCCGGCAGCCCCGGCGGTGGCTATTTCCCGCTGATCCACACCGCCAACGACACCTTGGCGAACATGTCGAACAGCGCAGAGAACAGCGCAAAATTCGCGCAGTTGGGGCTTGCCTTTCTTGGCGAAGCGGCAAAGACCACCAGTAGCCAAATCATGCCGGTCGCCGACAACGGGCACAGCGCGTTCTGATCCCGCGACGCTGCTGCTCGGGGCATCGGTCCCCACACGCGCCGGGCTTTTTCCGGGTTTTTGCGCGCGTGGTTTCGCGCAGACGGATGTTGCCCCGCACAAGCAGGGGCGGTCGCGGTCGCGTCGTGTTCCCGGAATGCCGCTTGGCCCTGCCGGCTGAATCAATACAATCAAACGCTTGCGTCGAGGTCGGTCGACAGCGCGCCTGCGCATCCGACGTTCATTGACACCCTGTCCGGTAAGCCGATACGTTCAGATAGATCGGCAGGCGCCTCCGCTTGTCGGGGAAAGGCAGAGGCGACGGGCGCGCGTCCACAGGGGGCTGGATCGGTCGCGCGATTGGACTGTCGTCGTATTCACTCACATCCACGATTTCGAAGGAGAGTCTCGATGAAGTCAGCAATTTTCTCCGGCCCGGCGAAGATGGCAGCGCTGTTGTTGCTGTTGCCATTGGTGGTCATGGCCGCGCCTGAGAAGGGCGTCAAGCCCGCAAATCCGACCCGACCGCTCATTGGCAACCCGGTCACCCCGTACAGCATCAATGTCGATGTGCGCAATCTGCCGAAGGCGGCACCGTGGACCCCGGGTATGGGCATCCGCGAAGCGCATCGTCGCGTGTACCGCCCGATCGGCAGCACGCTGCCGTACGCGCCGGCGTCCAAAGCCACCGCGAGCGACCGCCTCGGCGAGTTGCAGCGGATTTTCGACGACAGCACGCCGGCCCGCGCCCGCACCAAGGCCAGCGAGAGCCGCGTCAACATCAACAACCCGAACACCGGCGTGAGCCCCGGCGACCCGGTGGTCGAAGTCGGCGCGAATCACGTCATTTACGCCGTCAACGGCACATCGACCACGTTCAAGGTCTACAGCAAGACCGGTACGCTGCTCGCTGGTCCAACGTCGTTCGGTTCGCTGGCGCCTGCGGGCACCGCCTGCGCCGTGGACGGCGGCGACCCGATCGTGCTCTACGACCGTCAGGCCAACCGCTGGTTCATGCTGGTGCTGGACAACTCGAACCTCTGCACCTACGTCTCGAAGACCTCCGATCCGGTCACCGGCGGCTGGTGGGCGTACAACTATGCGACGCCATCGCTGCCCGATTACCCGCACTGCGGCGTGTGGAACGACGCCTACGTCTGCGGCGACAACGAAGGCGGCGCGCAGCAGAGCATCTACGCGTTCGATCGCGCCAACATGCTCAACGGCGCTACCGCGCGTCCGGCACAGCGTTTCGCCAGTATTCCGAAACTGGCGGGCTATGGTTTCCAGATGATCACTCCCGCGACGTTCTACGGCAGCACCGCCGCGCCGGCGGGTCGTAAGCAGTTGCTGGCCCGCCACAACGACGACGAAGCGCATGCCGGCACCGCCGCGAACGGCACCCAGGATTTCCTCGATCTGTACGAAATCAATATCGACTGGAACACCCCTGCAAACAGCGCCATCACCACGCTGCCGCCCATTCCGATCACCGAGTTCAACAGCTGGTTCACCAATTACTCGACGTTCGCAACCGTGCCGCAGCCGGGTTCCTCTTCGAAGCTCGATCCGATCCGCGAGGTCTTGCTCAACCAGCTCAGCTACCGCAACTTCGGCACCCATGAAACGATCACCGGTACGTTCGCGACCAACCAGAACACCGGCCGCAAGCGCAACAGCCCGGTCGATTCCGGCGTGCGCTGGTTCGAATTGCGTCGCGTCGGTGCCGGTAACTGGACGCTGCACCAGGAAGGCACCTTCAGCCCGGGCGATATCAACACCCATCACCTGATGGCTTCGATCGCCATGGACAAGTTCGGCAACATGGGCATGGGCTACAACGTCACCAAGACCAGCACGCCGACGGTGTTCGCATCGCTGCGCTACACCGGCCGTACCGCTGCGGATCCGCTGGGCGTCATGTCGGTGGTGGAAACCACCGTTGCCGCCGGTGCCGCCGCTG
>JANLSB010000814.1:0-2136 GCA_031362125.1 Lysobacterales bacterium
ACGCCGAGCGGGCGCTCAGTTGCGCGGCAGCAACAGGTCTTCGAGGAAGAACGCCGACAGCGCCGCGCGCCCACTGAGATTGGCTTTGCCGTAGATCGATTGCGCCTGCTGGCGGATCGTACGTTCCTGGGTGTTGCGCACGACCGCGATCTCCTTGTGGCTGAGCCCTTTGAGCATCAACAGCGCGATCTCGCGCTCGGCTGCGGTCAGTTGCCAGCGTTCGAACTGCGCATCGATCGCCGTGCTCAGGCCTTTCAACAAGTCACGCATGTCGGCGCGCCAATGCGCGCCTTCCGAGCGCGCGGTCTCGAGGTCCCGCATCAGCGTGAGTTGTTCGCGATGTTGGCGCTTCATTCGACCGAGCAGATGGATCACCCCGACCACCGAGAACACGATGAAAACGGGCTCGGCCAACTCCTTGAGGATTTGACCGGGTGTCATGTCCGGTTCTTCGTTGATTTCGAGCGCCATCAGGACCGAAACGCCCGCGAGCATGGCCAGGATGATCCATATCGGATGCCAGGACCTCGTCAAGATATTCATCTGCGGTCACCGATTCGTTTGGTAAGCGTGCTGATTCTATGCACAGTTCGGGCCCTGCATCCAGAGAGCATCAGGCGGCGGAATGCCGCCTGATGCTTTCCCGAAATCGATGCAGGACTCAACGAGGTCCGTAATCGACCAGCCGGAGTTCCTCACCGGTATCGGGTTTGATTTCAAGGACGAAACCAACGCCTGGCACATAGAACTTGAACTCGTTGGCATCCGGATGCAGTGGCGTGAAGTCGCGGGTCTTGAGTACCGGGGCGGTACCGCGAAACGGAACCGCGTCCGGCGCATCCAGATCCAGAATCTCGACCATATCCTCGGCGTTGTTCGGCGACCATTCCTGACGATAGAACTCGCCGACCCGTGGTGCGTATTTCATCCAGATACCGGACTTGGCGCCATTCTTGCCGGCTTCGAACGAGCCATCGAGATTGTTCAATTGGCCGTTTTCGAAATTCTGCACGATCTCGCCGAAATAACGGACATCGCCGTTGGTCTGCTGGGCCAGCCAATCTGTGGTGTCCTCGACGGGGACGCCGTTCAGCCAGACCCGATCCCGAAGCGTCGTCACCGTGACCCCCTGGATCGTGCGGGTTTGATTCAACACATCGATCCGGATGCGTTCGATGCCCTCGTCGGTCACCTTCCGGTATTCCCACCAGCGGCCCGGCTGGAACGGTGCGTACATATTGGTGATGCGGGGGACGAAATTCGCCGGATTGATCACCGGATCGTAGGCGCCACCGCCGACCACTGCGCAGACGGATTCACGTGCGTCTTCGACTCCATCGCATTCCAGCAGCGCAGCCCTGTAAGTCGCCTGTACATTGCGCCTGCATGCCTGCGAGGCCGTCGGGTCGGTCATATTCAGGCAGATCGCAGATCCGACGCGTTGGCTGTCGGCGGCCTCGTATTCACAAGCGTCGGAAAGCGTATCGGTCGTTTGGGCGCAAGTGCTCAACCGTTGTGCCGATGCGTCCGCGCAGAACAAGCCGGCAAGGGCAAGGGCAAGAATCGCGAACAGCCTGGGCTGTCTGCGCATATCATTACGAATCGATAACATTTCACACCTCCAGTGGATTGCAACGGCGTGTCAGGGGGATGTTCCATCGACTGGGTGCGATCACTGCTCACCCAGTGTGGCGAGACTGCGTGGACACGTTCTATTTCTCATCGGGCATGCGACGCAACCGAAGCGGTGGAGATCGCACATCTGCCGGATGCGTTGACGACGCGATGAAAAGTTAACGCCAAACGATGGCGCGCACGGGCGTGCGAACAGGATTGGTCGCAGCACCCTCCGGTATCGCCGCCACTGGGCGGGTGAGCGTGTGGCTGACGGTCGCCAGGCCCGTTGGCGGCATCCTGTCGCGTTCAGCCGCGAACACGGCAGGCAGTACGCTGCGTTCGGGATCGATGTATAGGATTTCAGCAAGCTCTATTCGACTGCAGCGCATGGCACTATCGACGCGGCCTGAACGACGGACATCAACGATGAAACGCAGCTTCTTTCCGCGATCGCTCGCCGCCTTCGCTCTGGCGACCCTGCTCTGCACAGCGCCGTTTGCGGTCTTCGCCGCCGACAAG
>JANLSB010000832.1:0-2419 GCA_031362125.1 Lysobacterales bacterium
CAATCGCGCGGCATCGGTGGCGACGGCAGCGTTGCAGAACAGTTTTCTACGTTCGAGTGTGTTGAAGGTAATGAAGTAAATCTGGCCTTCGGAAGACCAACGCCCGGCACGCAGCTTTCGATAACCTGTTTCCATCCAGACATTCTCGACAACCCTTTGCGTCGGGTCTGTCGGGATTTGCAGGCATGTACTGTCGGAAATGTCCGATGCTTCGTCGTCGGGGCTGAAGCCCCTCCCACAAGGGCCTGTAGCGATCGCCTCAACTGCCCTGCGTCAACCGCGCCAGTTCATCGGCCTGATGTTCGCTTGCGAGGCGTTCGATCAGGGCGTCGATATTGCCTTCGATGATGTTCGGCAGATCGTAGAGCGTGAGGCCTTCGACGCGGTGGTCGGTGATTCTTCCTTGCGGAAAATTGTAGGTGCGGATGCGCTGGCTGCGGTCGCCGCTGCCGACCTGCAGCTTGCGCTCCTGCGCCTGTGCGGCCTCGCGTTTGCTGGTTTCGGCTTCCAGCAGCATCGCCTTCAGCCGCTTCATCGCCTTGTCGCGGTTGGCGTGCTGGCTGCGCTCGGTCTGCGATTCCACCACCACGCCGCTGGGCAAATGGGTGATGCGGATCGCCGAGTCGGTCTTGTTGACGTGCTGGCCGCCGGCGCCGCTGGAGCGGAAGGTGTCGACGCGCAGATCCGCCGGGTTGATCTCGATCTCGATGTCGCCGGCATCTTCTCCGATGATCGCCACCGTCGCTGCCGAGGTGTGGATGCGGCCCTGCGATTCGGTTTCCGGCACGCGCTGTACGCGATGGGTGCCGGATTCGAATTTGAGTCTGGAATACGCGCCGCGGCCGTCGACGCGGGCGATGATTTCCTTGTAGCCGCCGTGTTCGCCGGGGCTTGCCGATTCCACTTCGACCTTCCAGCCCTGTCGCTCGGCGTAGCGCGCGTACATCCGGAACAGATCGCCGGCGAAGATCGCGGCTTCGTCTCCACCGGTGCCGGCGCGCACTTCGAGATAGAGCCCGCCCTCGTCGCGGGGGTCTTTCGGCACGAGGTGTGTCATCAGCTCGCTGTCGATCTCGGACAGCCGTGCCTGTTCGGTGGCGATGTCTTCTTCGGCGAGCTCTGCCAATTCCGGGTCGCCGCGCATCGCCTCGGCCGCAGCGATCACCGCACGGGCCTGTCGCTCTGCCGCGAGACCTGCGGCGATGGGTTCGAGCTGCGAGAACTCCCGCATCAGCCCGCGATAGCGCGCGGCATCGTTCGCCGCCGCCGGATCGGCAAGCAGGCGTTCGATTTCCTCGCGGCGCTCGGCCAGCGCTTCCAGTTTACGGCGCAGGGTCGGCGTCATCGGGCCCGGGTTCGGCATGGCGCGGTTGGGGATGCAACTGGTGCTCGACCGCGTTGGCGAGCCGGCTGTGCGTCGGCGGGTGGTGCGGGAACAGCCGCTCGGCGGCGCGCACGATTTCGACATCGCCGTTGAGCGCGGCTTCGCGCAGCGCGGCGGTGGGTGCGTGCAGCAGACGATTGGTCAACGTGTGCGCAAGTTGCTGCAGCACTTCGCCCGGATCATGGCCGGCAGCGAGCAGCTGATGCGCTTTGGCCAGCGACTCCTCGCGTGCGGATTCACCGTGGGCCCGCATCTGTTTCAGCGAACCGTGATGCGCGTTGGCGTTCATCGTTTCGACGTAACGCGACACATGCATCTGGACGATGGCTTCGGCGGCGTCCGCAGCTTCGCGGCGTCCGAGGCGGTTGTCTTCGATCACCCGTTCGAGGTCGTCGACGGTGTACACGAACACGTCGTCGAGTTCGGCCACGTCGGCTGCGATGTCGCGCGGCACTGCGAGATCGACCAGCAGCATCGGCCGGTGCCGGCGTTTGCGCAGCGCCGCTTTCACCGTATCGCGATGCAGGATCGGTTCGCGGCTGGCGGTGGCCGAGAACACGATGTCGGCTTCGGACAGATGCCGGTCCAGTTCAGTCAGCGGCAGGGCGACGCCGCCGTGGCGGGTCGCCAGTTCCTGGGCATGGATGAGGGTGCGGTTGGCGAACAGCAGGCGCTTGGCCTTCGCCTGCGCCAGATGCAGGGCGGTGAGTTCGATGGTCTCGCCGGCGCCGATCAGCAGGATGGTGCAGTCTGCCGGTCGGGCGAAGGCTTCCTCGGCCATGCGAACGGCGGCGGAGGCGACTGAGACCGGGTTCGCGCCGATGCGGGTATCGGTGCGGGCGCGCTTGGCGGTGACGAAGGCGTGCTGGAACAGGCGGTCGAGGTGGTTGCCGAGGGTGCCGGCGCCGCGCGCCGCCGACCAGGCCTGTTTTACCTGGCCGAGGATCTGCGGCTCGCCGAGCACCTGCGAATCCAATCCGGTGGCGACCCGGAACAGATGTCGCACCGCGTCGTTGTCATGATGCCAGTACAGAT
>JANLSB010000846.1:0-6795 GCA_031362125.1 Lysobacterales bacterium
TCTCGTTCCTCACCGAGAACCTGTTGTATCGCGCCAACCTCACCCCGGAGCGCAATTATCTGAAGTTCCTGCAGCTGCTGCGGATCCCGCTGGCGGCGGCCTCCGCGGCGCAGGGTCTGATCTCGATCGCCAACGAACGCGGCGCGGCGAAGACCGAAACCCTGCCGGGCGATCTGGAAGTCCGCGCCGGCTCGGTGCCGTTCCGCACCCAACTGGGGCTGGATGTGCTGCCGCTCGAGGCGCGCGTCTACTTCAAGCGCACGCTCGCCGAACCGTCGGCGGAGCTGCTCGACTATTACCGGCTGCTGTATGCGTCCTACCAACTGCCGTTCCCGTCCACCGTGCAGTTGTACGAAACCGTCGCGCTGGATCCCAAGATCGTCGACAGCGTCGATCTGAACAGCGAGACCATCGACCGCTCGCTGTGGATCGCGCTGCTCGCGCGCAAGAACGACAAGCCCGACAGCGGTGCCGATCCCTGGAAAGCGCTGCGCGACGAACTCGGCGGGCGCACGCTGACGCTCGGCATCGTGCCGGCGCTGGATGCGGTGACCGCACAGCTGCTGCCTGCCGGCAATGCCCAGTCCAAACAGCTGCTGCGCTTCGAAATTCCGAATGTGCCCGCCGATCTGCGCATCCCGCGCGATGCGAGCGATCGCCCGGCGCCGAGCTATCGCCAGCTGGAGCCGAGGACCGAAGTGGATCTGTTGTCGGTGCCCGGCGTTGTCCAACTCAGTCTGCCCTCTGCGGCGCAGCTCAACGTCTGGCAGGACATCGATCCGCTCGAAGGCGGCGTCGGCGACATGCCGCCGACCCTGGACGATCCCGCGCTGTCCAGCCATGTCATCACCTGGCTGCGCGTCCGCGCCGATGGCGCCGCACAGGCGCGACTGCGCTGGGCCGGCATCAATGCCACACCGGTTCGTCAGATCGAGCGCATCGCGTCGGAAACGCTCGCCGATGGCGACGGTCAGCCCGATCAGGCGCGACGGCTGTCGCGCGCGCCGGTGCTGCGCGAGTCGGTGACGGTGCTCACGCGCGTGGGCGAAGACCCGCCGCTGCGCTGGCGCGAGATCGACGATCTCGCCGCCGCCGCGCCGGAAGTGCCGGTCGCGGATCCACGTTCGACCACCAGCGCATTGTCGTGCGCCCACGACGCAGATACGACCGACGTGTTCGAGCTCGATCCGGAAGCCGGCGAGCTGCGCTTCGGCGACGGTCTGCGCGGCCGGCGGCTGCCGCTGGGCGCGCGCGTGTTCGCCGCCTACGAATTCTGCCTGGGCGGACAGGGCAATGTCGCCGCCAGCGCGATCAACAATGCGCCGCAGCTGCCGTCCGGATTCACGGTGATGAATCCGGTGCAGACCTGGGGCGGCGCCGATGCGGAGTCCACCGCATCCGGCGAAAAACAGGTCAAGCGTTATCTGCAGCATCGCGACCGCATGGTCAGCGTCGACGACTTCGAGTCGGTGGCCTACCGCGCGCCCGGCGTGCAGATCGGCCGCATCGAAGTGCTGCCGGCCTTCCATCCCGATCTGGTTCCCAACGAACCCGGCTCGGCGCCCGGTGTCGTCACCCTGATGGCGATTCCGCGTTCCGATCCCGCGCAGCCGGATGCGCCGCGCGCCGACCGTCTGTTTCTCAACGCCTTGTGCCGGCATCTCGATCCGCGTCGTCTGGTCACCACCGAGCTGGTGGTGCGCGGTCCGGATTACAAAGGCATCTGGATCTCGGTCGGCATCGAGGCCGCGGCGGGGTTCTCGGTCGCGCAGGTGATCGACGATGTCAAACGCCGTTTGCGCGAGGTGCTGGCGCCGCTCGGGCCGGCCGGTGCGACCCCGCGCGATGCGCCGCTGTTCACGCCGCGCACCAGCGATCCCGCCCGTGGCTGGCCGCTGCGCACCACTGTGGCCAGCCGCGTGCTGCTGGCCGAAGTGGCGCGCGTGTCCGGCGTGGTGTCGGTCGCGAACGTGCTGCTGGCCGAAGGCGAGCGCAATCCCGGCGATGTGGTGGAGATGGTCGGGCTGGAATTGCCGCAGATTCTGGGGATTTCGGTCGTCCTCGGAGAGCCCCTGCCGATCGACGCGCTGCGCGGCAGCACGCTGCCCAGTACTGGCGACGACACGGCAACGGCAACGTCCGTGCTGCCGGTGCCGGTGGTGCCGGAGACCTGCTGATGAACGTCAACGGCGCCCGCTTCCAGATGCTGCTCGGTCGCGACGACTGGTCGCGCTGTGCGACCGATGCCGATGCGCAGACGCTGGCGTCGTGGTGGGACGGGTTCGCCAGTCCGATGCCGATCCCGCCGGATACGTTGCCGGCATGGGATCGTGCGCGTCACGAAATCACCCTGATGGCGCAGGCCATCGAATTGCCGGCCACCGCCGGCGAAGCGCCGTTGACGCTGGATGCGCGCCGCGCTGCCGCAGCGGACCGTCATGGCAATGTGTATCGCGTGGCCGAAGACAGCGCTTCGCTGCGGGTCACGTCGTTCGGTGTCGATGAAGAAACATTGTTCTGGCCGGCGCTGCCCGCCGACTGCAGCGAAGTGCGCGCGCGCGAGCGGCCCGCCTTCGAAACGCATCAGCCGGCGGAACCGGTCGTCGCCGACCGTTACCTTGCGCTGGTTGTGACCGACGACGATTACCTGGTGGTCGCGTTCGCGCGCGGCGATGTGCGCGGTCTGATGAGTTTCGATCTGATCTCCGGCGGCCCGCCCACGGAAACGGCGTGGCCCGCCGCGATGCGGATCGAACCGTTCGCGCTCTGCACGCGCCGCAACGGCGGCGCATGGCTGCTCGATCGCGTGAACCGCCGGCTGTGGGAACTCGACTGCACGCTAGCCATGGTCAACAGCGGCCAAACGCTGCAGAGCGCGAGTGCCGCGATGCTTGATGCGGCATTGATCGATGCGGCTTTGATTGATGATTTCCAGCCGCTGTCCGGTCAGCAGCGCATCCAAGCCGCGGCGCAGTTTCCGGGTGGCCTCGATCTGACCGGCGCGTCGGCACCTTTCATCGCACCGTCCTTGATCGATCCGATCGCGATCGCGTCGATCGGCGAAGGCACCGTGCTCATTCTGGATCGCGATGTCACCCTGCAGCGCTCGCGCGTGGTGCGCCTGCGCCGGCAGGCGGACGCCTGGGACGCTGATGCATCGCAATGGCTGGACATCCTGCCGGCGCTCGCGCACGACATGGTGTATGCGGCGGGCCTCTCGCAGCTGGGCGCAACGGCGCGCATCGGCGGCAGCGGACAGGCGCCGATGCGGCTGTTCGTCTCGACCGAGGTCGGCAATCAGGTCCATGCGTTCGAAGTGATCGATGCGCCGGACGGCTTCGCGCTGCGCGCGCCCGCCGAGCTGTATCCGCTGCGGCGTCACGGCGGTCGTGCGCTGATTTCGCTGCTCGGCAATGCGCACTACGACAGCGGGCTGGCGCAGCCGCGTTGGACGCGCGTAGTGCAGCAGCGCCAGCATCGCTATGCCGCGCAGGCGGTACTGCTGACGCCGGTGTTCGACAGCGAGGCCTTGGGCACGGTGTGGGACAAGGTGCTGCTGGATGCCTGCATTCCGGCCGACACCGAGATCAGGATCGAAACCCGGGCCAGCGACGAGCGCATCGTCGCGCCGGGCGCGTCGATGTCGCCCGCAGACGGGCTCATGTCCGGATTTTCGGCGGGATTTTCGGCGGGATTTTCGGCGATCGGCGACTGGCAGCGCGAACCGGTGCCGCGTCTGCGCGTTACCGGCCCGGAACTGCCGTGGCTGCGGCACGAGGCCGCGCGCGCGACCCTGCGCGAAGCCGGCGCCGGCACGTGGGAGCTGTTGCTGCAGGCGGCAAAGGGGCGCTATCTGCAGATCCGCATCACCTTGATCAGTCAGCAATGGATGCTGACGCCGCGCCTGCGCGCTCTGCGGGTCTGGTCGCCGCGGTTCTCGTATCCGGAACGCTTCCTGCCCGCGGTGTACCGCGAGGGCGCGCAGAGCGGCGGACAGAACGACACCTTCCTGGAACGCTGGCTGGCCAACTTCGAAAGCACGCTCACCCAGATCGAGGATCGGGTGGCGAACATCGAATCCCTGTTCGATGCGCGCACGGTGCCGCAGGAGGCGTTGGCGTGGCTGGCCGAGTGGTTCGACCTCGCGCTCGATCCGGGCTGGGACGAACGCCGGCATCGTCTGCTGGTGCGGCATGCGATGGACTTCTTCCGCTGGCGCGGCACGACGCACGGCCTGCGGCTGGCCCTGAGCCTCGCCTTCGAACGCGATTTCGATCCGGCGATGTTCGACGGACCGACGCTGCTGGACGATGGCGCCGGACGTATCCGCATCGTCGAGTCGTATCAGACGCGTCTGATCGAGACGCTGATCGCCAGCGCCACGATGCAGACCAATGCACCCGATGATGGCCTGCATGCGATCGTGCGCGGCGCGCTTTGGAGTCCGGCCGAAGGCAACGCCGGACTGGCCGACCGCTATGCCGCCATTCTGCAGCGCACGGCGACGCCGATCGAACAGATCACGCCGGTCTCGCTGGTGCCACCGACAAATCCGGCGGCGGCCGAGCAGTGGCAGGCGTTCTGCATGTCGAATCTGGGTTTCGTGCCGTCGGTCGGTGCGCTCGAACGCGAACGCTGGCAGCGCTATCTGCGCGCAAAATATGCGGGCATCGACGCGCTCAACGCCGCGCACGGCACGCATCATCCGGACTTCGCCGCCATCGGTCTGCCCACCGACCGCTCCGACAACGCCGCGGCCGAAGCCGATTGGTTGGCATTCGGCGCGCGCATCGATGGCCGGCGGGAGCGTACGCTTTGGCACGATTTTCTCGCCCGCCGCTATCGGCGGATCGAACGGCTGCGCAGCGCGCACGGCAGCGCATGGACCGCTTTCGACGCGATCCCGGTGCCCGACCGTCTGCCCATCACCCAGGCGGCGCAGACCGACTGGCTGCAGTACGAACGTCAATTGCTGGCGATGCATCGCACCGCGCACCGTTTCTCGGTGCTGCTGCCGGTGGCCAGCGTCGAGGCCGACCCCTATCTGCTCGAAGAACGGCTGGGCCTGGCCCGCCGCATCGTCGAGCTGGAAAAACCCGCGCACACCGTGTTCGACGTGCGCTTCTACTGGGCTTTCAACCGCGTCGGCGAGGCGCGGCTGGGGCTCGACACACAACTGGGTGCCGGCAGCCGCGCAAGCGAGCTGATCCCCACCGCTGTGATAGGCCGGGCCTATCTCGGCGCCAGTTTCGTCGGCGGCGACGCGAGCCATCGCGGTCGCGATCGCCTCTCGATCGAATGCTGATCGTCATGTCTTCAGGAGCGAATCATGGGCTGCTGCAATGAACCGGTGACCACCCTGGCCGGCCTGCCCGCCGACCCGTCGCAGCACGTCAACTACGAGCGCGGCATGGTGCTCGGGGTGGACGATTTCAGACAGGAGTTCGCGTATCTGTCCGGTCGCGACCACTGGCTGGCGCGCGACGCGATCGGCTACGGCACGCTCAGCGGCCTGCGCGTGCTGTTCGAGAACGACGGCAGCGAAGGGCCGCGCCTGCACGTCGGTGCCGGCACTGCCCTGGTGCCGAGCGGAAAGCTGATCTGCGTGCCGGCGGATCAGTGCGCGGTGATCAACCGCTGGCTTGCCAGGACCGAGAACGCGGCGCTGGTGAATCGCCTGCTCAATCCGACCTCGCCGCCGATGTCGCCGCCGGTCTCGCCGCCGATGCCGCCTGCGGTCGCGTCCGGCGAGATCTCGCTGTATCTCACCCTCTGCTATGCCGATTGCCAGACCCGTCCGGTGCCGATCCCCGGCGAACCCTGCCGGTCCGAAGACGAGCTGATGAAGCCCTCGCGGATCGCCGACGACTACCGGCTGGTGCTGCGCGAGACCGCGCCCGCGCAGGTCGAAGAGGATGCGCTGCGCGACTTCGTGCGCTGGCTGCGCGCCAACATCACCGTGGTCGACACCAGTCCGCCGTCGCCGGCCGATCCCGAGGGATGGCTCGCAGCGCTGCGCAATGCGGTGCAGCCATGGGCCGATGCGCAGGCGCTGTCGCCGCCGCTGTCGCCGCCGGCATCGTTCACCAGTCTGGGCGACTATCTGTTCGATCTGGGCTCGCCCACGCTCGCCATCGGCCGCGAACAGCAGTGCGAGTTCCTGCGCACCGCCTTCCGTTTCTGGGTGACCGAGCTGCGGCCGATGTGGATGGCGATGCGCTGCCATCGCGCCGAACATGCCGATCTGGACTGCGTGCTGCTGGCGCGGGTGAGTTTCGATGTGAGCTGGATCGGCGGATCACCGACAGGCGCCTGGCAGATCACCGGCAGCCCGACCACGGTGCGGATCGACGAAAGCACGCGTCCCGTGCTGGCCCATCAGCGTCTGCTGCAGGAATGGGCGCTCTGCGGCTGCGACTGCGCGGGCGGTGCGGGTGCCAGCACCGCGTTCGGCGGCGGGGGGGGCGAATTCGCGCCGTTGATGGGGCTCGCGCGGCGGCGGACGCCACTGCTGTCGACCGGCGCGGACCTGACGCTGGACGAGACCCACGAGATCGTGATCGCCCGCGGCACGACCGCTTTGACGCTGACCCTGCCGGTGTCGTCGCCGGCCACCGCTGGACGCACGTACACGGTGCGCAACATCGATGTCGACACGCTGACCGTGAAAGCCAACGGACGGGTGCGCAGGGTCATCGACGGCAAGCCCAGCCTGCTCCTGTCGAAAGAGGCGGCGGTGACGCTCGTCGCCGACGGCGAAGGGCAGTGGCACACGATCGCGAAGGCATGAGGTCG
>JANLSB010000850.1:0-1753 GCA_031362125.1 Lysobacterales bacterium
AACAGACCAGTTGGCGACCCAGACGCCATTCAGCCAATTGTTGGTGATTTTTGAACGCAGACGCCAGTAGGGCGCGCCGTTGTACTCCCCGACGGTGCCGGACAGGGTGTTCTCGGCCGTGTAGGTGTTATCCCACTGGAACGCGAACTTGCCCCATGCGGTTTCCGGCATGGCGTACGTGACCTGGAAGTCGTAACCCTCGACTTCGCCCTGTGCCAAGTTGAAGCTGGTCTGACGCAGATCGAGGATCTGACCGGTCGCATCGCGGACGATGAGCTGCGGGCAAAGCGGGAGGATCGTTGGATCGCCGTTAAGACGGTAGCAGTCGTTCAGGAGTGTCTGCGCACCGCGGAAAGCCAATGCATCTTCGAGCTCGATGTTGTACCAGTCGAGCTGGAAGTTCAGGCCCGGCGCCCAGCTCGGGCTGTAGACCACGCCGAAGCTCTTGGTGGTGCCGAACTCAGGCTGCAGATTCGGGTTGCCGCCGGTGAGCGAACGGATCTGGGAATTGGCTTGGACAACACCTTGGCCCGGCAGAGGTATCAGAGTGCCAGGAACGCCATCCGCGATACATGCAGCGCGATCAGTGGTGGCCGAACCGAAATTGGCCGTATTGCAGGGATCGGCCGCCTGCGGGAAGCTTTCGCCGCCGCCTGTATACAGATCGGTTACGTTCGGTGCGCGGAACGACTCAGAGAAGGTGCCGCGGAACAGCAGGTCATCGAACACCTGCCATTTCACGCCGATCTTCTTCGAGGTGTCGCCGCCCAAGTCGGGGCTGATGTCCGCGCCGCCAAAGCGGCCGTTGGTCTCGTAGTCGGACTTGCGTGCGGCCAGATTGACTTCCAGCAGCTTGAAGCCCGGGATATCGGCCAGGACCGGGATGTTCAACTCGGCATACACTTCGTCGCTGTTGACGGCGCCGTTGGTCGGTTCCTGGAAATTGTCCGACGAACCACCGCCGGCCACCAACGCGTCGGGCTGGTTGACGAAGTTGGTACGACGATGTTCCAGACCAAACGCGAAACCAAGCGGACCGGCCGGCAGATCGACGATCGAGCCGGAGAGATTCGCGAAGTAATCCTTGGTGATGTTTTCCGAGAACTCGTTCTTGGTGTAGCTGACGTAACGGAGCATCCGATCTTGTTCTGCCTGCGAGATCACACCACGCGCCAAGCCGAGATCCGGACCGCCGAAGATGTTGAACGGTGTGCAGCCGGCGATGACCGTGGTGCCGTTCAAGCACTCGAGCGCGCCCGTCACCGGGTTGCGACGCGAATCGCCGACGGCATTGCGCAGATTGAACAGATTGATGTAGTTCTCGCCGCGCGTCGTCTGGCGGTTGGCAAGATAGGAATAACCGACATCCCAGTACATGTCGCGGCCGCCCAGATCGAACGAGCCGTCGAAGGACAGCGTCACCCCGAGGTTGTCGTCGTCGTAGTACGGTTTGCGCGGGCCGACCGCGATCGAACGGAAGTTCGCGCTGCGGAGGCTCTGGCCGAACGGGTTGAACACGTTGCCTGCGGTCGGCGCGAACGCCCACTGCGGGCCGCTGGTGCCGGTGGTGTTCATGGTCAGCGGCACTTCGGCCAGCTGCTGGTTCGAATCGCGCTTGACGTACACACCCTGCACGTTGGCATTGATGCGGTCGGTCAGGCGCAGGCTGCCCTGCGCGTAGATGTTGAAACGCTGGATCGGCTGCAGCAGATAGTTGACCGGCGCGAAGTTGTAGCGATCTGAATTGCCCGAG
>JANLSB010000858.1:0-2498 GCA_031362125.1 Lysobacterales bacterium
GTCAGGTCGCCGTTGTAGCGCTTCAGCAGCCAAGCCAAGTACTGTACACCTCCGCCGATATTCTGCGCGGGGTCGTAGGCATTGCTCACGCCGAAGCGGCGTGCGGTAGGCGGCATCAACTGCATCAAGCCCTGCGCCCCGACCCGCGAGCGCGCATTCGGGTTGAACGAGGACTCGGCATGGATGATCGCGCGCACGATCGCTTCGTCGACACCATGCTGGGTCGCCGCCGCGCGGATTTCGCCTGCATAAGCCACCATGTTGAGGCGCAGGGTGCCGAAGTTGACGCCCGGCAGCGCCGCGCAGGCATAGCAGGTTTCGACGAAGCTGTAACGGATCGCGCGGATCGCCGTCGCACCGGCCACGCCCTTGGGCTGCTTGCTGGTGTAGTTGCGCACACCGTCCTTGATATACGAGTAGACCTGGCCCTCGACGCGTCGGGTCGTACCTACGCGCGGCGTCGCCGGCATCGCGACCGGCGCCGATTCGGCGACGGTGCCCTGCAGCGTTGCCGGAGAACCGGCCACCGAGGTCGCCTCGATCACAGCTCCGGTCCTGGGCGTCGTAGCCGGCGCTTCGCTGGCCGAGCGGGTCGTGGTGGCGGTGATCGGCGCGCTGCGCACTGCGGCAGCTGATGGCGTGTAGCTGCTGATCACGCTGCACTTGGCGCCCTTGATCTTATTGCTGGCGTAGGTACGGCTGCCGTCGGGCGTTTCGCAACGGTAGACCGTACCGGCATACGCGGGGGCGGCCAGCGTCAGCGCCAGCAGCAGCCCCCACCCGAAGATCACCTTGCCCGAAGTCATGGCCGGGAGTGTCCCCGGATTCGAAAGCTTTGCCAAGTGCTTGATTGTCAAATGGCAACGACCATCGCCCGACGCTGCTGCAGACGGTCGAAGGCCACTCCGGCTTACACTGGTCGCTCCATCCTTCTTAATCCGGCCCGGAATCACCGCCGCGCCCCGGACACACTCATGACCGACACGTTCGCTCCCCAGACCCTCGCGCCTACCGCCTCCGAATCCACGCCATCGGCACCCGGGAAGCCCGGGAAACCCGCCCCAAAAAAACTCTTCATCGAAACCCACGGCTGCCAGATGAACGAGTACGACTCGGCCAAGATGGCCGAAGTCCTCGGCGCCGAGGAAGGCATGGTGATGACCACGATCGCCGAAGAAGCGGACGTGATCCTGATCAATACCTGCTCGATCCGCGAAAAAGCGCAGGAGAAGGTGTTCAGCCAGCTCGGCCGCTGGCGCAAGCTCAAAGGCGGCGACCGCCCGGTGGTTATCGGGGTCGGCGGCTGCGTCGCCAGCCAGGAAGGCGCGGCCATCATCAAGCGCGCGCCGTATGTGGACCTGGTGTTCGGCCCGCAGACCCTGCACCGCCTGCCCGACCTGCTCCGCGCCAAGCGCGAGACCGGGCTGCCGCAGGTCGACATCAGCTTCCCGGAGATCGAGAAGTTCGACCGCCTGCCCGAACCCCGCGCCGACGGCCCCACCGCTTTCGTCTCGATCATGGAAGGCTGCTCGAAGTACTGCAGCTTCTGCGTGGTGCCCTACACCCGCGGCGAAGAAGTCAGCCGCCCGTTCGAGGACGTGCTGGTCGAAGTGGCCAAGCTCGCCGCCCAGGGCGTACGCGAGGTCAATCTGCTTGGCCAGAACGTCAATGCCTATCGCGGGCCGTATGGCGAAGACGGAGACATGGCCGATCTCGGCCTGCTGATCCGCACCCTCGCCGAGATCGACGGCCTCGAACGCATCCGTTTCACCACTTCGCACCCGCTCGAATTCAGCGACTCGCTGATCGAGGCCTACCGCGACGTGCCCAAGCTCGCCAACTATCTTCACCTGCCCGTGCAGTCCGGAAGCGACCGCGTCCTGTCTGCGATGAAGCGCGGCTACACCGCGCTGGAGTTCAAGCAGAAGATCCGCAAACTGCGCGCGGTGCGCCCGGACATTTCGGTCAGCTCGGACTTCATCGTCGGTTTTCCCGGCGAAACCGACGCCGATTTCGAGAAGACCATGAAACTGATCGAAGACGTCGGCTTCGATCAGAGCTTCTCCTTCATCTACTCGCGCCGCCCGGGCACACCTGCTGCGGATCTCGAGGACACGGTCAGCAGCGAGGAGAAGCACGCACGCCTCGCGCGGCTGCAGGCTGCGATCAATGAGAACGCGAAACGCATCTCGCAATCCATGATCGGCAGTACGCAAACAGTCTTGGTCGAAGGGCCGTCGAAGAAAGATCCCAACGAACTCACCGGCCGCACCGAGAACATGCGCTTCGTGAATTTTCCGGCGCCTGCGGGCACAAAACTCATCGGGCAGTTCGTGGATGTGGTGGTGACGGAGGCGATGAGCAATTCGTTGCGGGGCAGACTGGCGACTAACCAATCATTGAAATGACTCCGCAGCCAAGCTGCGGAGTCATTGAAATCACATCAGCGGAATCACTGCGAGATACCCATGAAGCTTCTGAGCTACCGGCTTGGCTAC
>JANLSB010000871.1:0-4742 GCA_031362125.1 Lysobacterales bacterium
CTTCAAACCCCCTGTCGATCAGGTGCGATAGTCTGCCACGGTGGGCGCCGCCTACAAGCGGAAGCGACGGGCTTCCGTCACAAAGGCATCGCTCGCGATCATGGGTTGCGCGTTGAAGTGAAGGCGCGGATGGGGCGGCGCCCCTTTGCCGCAGTTCTCTGCGGCCTCGCGACAGGGGTCGCTCACAGCACCTGTCGGGTCTTGTGGGAGATGCAGTGGCCGCAGGCCCGGAGAGGCGTTCTTCGGGACACTTCGTGGCGACCTTTGCCCCTCATCCGGCGCTGCGCGCCACCTTCTCCCCGCTGTGCGGGGAGAAGGAACGCCTCATCGATGCTGTGAGAGCGAAGCAACTCCCGGCATGTCCTGCGATGGAAGCCGTGAGAATGAGCGACGTTCAGAATCGGTCAAGCGGGGTGAAGCACAACGCTACCTTGCAAACTCATCTCGACAAAACGATGTCACGAGCATTCACAACTCCCCCAACCCCTCCGCCATCCCATCCTCACCCACCTGCAGCAGCCGCAGCGTATTCGTCGCGCCATGCGTTTCCATATGCTCGCCGCTGGTGAACACCACGCGGTCGCCTGATTTGAGTAGATTCGCTTCGACCAGTTTGCGGATACTGCCGCGCGCGGCCTGGCGCGGGGTCTGGCCGCGGCTGTCGTAGTCCATCGGGAACACGTCGCGCATCATCGCCATGCGCCGGCGGGCACCGCCGTCGCGGGCGAAGGCGAAAATCGGGGCTTTGCCGCGGAAGCGCGAGAGAAAGCGCGCGGTGCCGCCGGATTCGGTCATCGCCACGATCGCGCCGACGCCGATATGCTCGGTGAGGAACATCGCGGTCATCGCGATGGCCTGGTCGGCGCGCTGCAAGTTGCGCGGCGCGGCTTCAAAATCGGTGTCGTGCTCGAACTGGCGTTCGGCGCCCAGACAGATGCGCACCAGCGCTTCGACGGCCTTGACCGGATACATGCCGGCGGCGCTTTCCTGCGACAGCATCACCACGTCGGTGCCGTCGATGACCGCGTTGGCGACGTCCAGCACTTCGGCGCGGGTAGGAATGGGACTGCTGACCATCGACTGCAGCATCTGGGTGGCGGTGATCACCACCTTGTCGCGTTCCAATGCCACGCGGATGATTTTCTTCTGCAGGCCCGGCAGTTCGGCATCGCCGATTTCCACGCCCAAGTCTCCACGCGCGACCATCACCACGTCGCTGGCGTCGACGATCTCGACCAGATTCTCGATCGCTTCGGCGCGTTCGATCTTCGCTACCAGCGCGGCGGCGCTGCCGGCGGCGCGCGCGACCCGGCGCGCTTCGTTCATGTCGGCGGCGTTGCGGCAGAAACTCACGGCAATGAAGTCGGCGTTGAGCTGTGCGGCGACCTGGATCAGCTCGCAGTCGCGCTCGGTCAGCGCGCCCAGAGACAGACCGCCGCCGAGCTTGTTGAGGCCCTTGCGGTTCGACAGTTCGCTGTCGTTGAGCACGGTGGTGATGATGCGCGGGCCTTCGATCGCAGTGACCTGCAGCTGCACCACGCCGTCGTCGAGCAGCAGGGTATCGCCGGGGACAACATCGCCGGGCAGGCCGAGATAACTCACACCCACTTGATGCTGGTCGCCCAGCGGGGCGTCTTCGCTGGCGATCAGATCGAAGCGCTCACCGGCGCGCAGCTGCACTTTGTCGTTGGCGAATTTCTCGATGCGGATCTTCGGGCCGGGCAGATCGGCGAGGATGCCGACCTCGGTGCCGACGCGCGCAGCAGCGGCGCGTACGGCTTCGGCGCGGGCGATCTGCGCGGACGGATCGCCGTGCGAGAAATTGAGGCGGACCACATCGACGCCGGCGCGCAGCAGCGCGTCGAGCACCCCCGGGGCATCGGTGGCGGGGCCGAGGGTGGCGAGAATCTTGGTGCGGCGGCGTTGTTCGGTCATGTCGTCTGCGTTCGGAGCGGGGCTCCGACAACGCTATCACGCTGACGCGACGATGACCGCGTACGGGCGCTGCAAACGATCACAGCGCGCCCGGTACCGCTCAGAGCCCCAGCAACAACGCCTGCAGCGCATCGGGCGTCCGTACCAATGCGTACGCACCGGCATCGCGCAATTCGTCCTCACTGCCGAAGCCCCAGAGCACGCCGATGCCACGCATGCGGTGATGCATGGCGCCATCGATATCCATGTGACGGTCGCCGATCATCGTGCAGTGCTCGGCACGCAGATCGAGCCGCGCCAACGCTTCGGCGATCAGTTCCGGCTTGTGGCTGAGGCGGCCATCTGGGGTCGCGCCGATGATGTCCTCGAAGCGGTGCCCGAATGGCAGTGTAGTCACGATCTTGCGCGCATGCGGCTCGTTCTTGGCGGTGACCACCGCAAGCCGATGGCCGGCGGCGTGCACCGCTTCCACCGCATCGCCGATACCTGCGTAGATCGTGTGCTCGCGCCAGCCTTCGATCTCGAAACGCTCGCGATACAGTTCGACCGCGCGCTCGATGTCGGCTGCGCTGTCGAACAGTTGGGCGTAACTCACCCGCAGCGCCGGGCCGATCCATTGTCTCAGTTCGGCCTCGGGCAAACCCGGATGACCCATGCGCTCCAGCGAATACGCGACGCAGCGGGTGATGCCGACGGCGGAGTCGATCAGGGTGCCGTCGAGGTCGAAGAAGAGGGTTTGCATTCAGGTCAATGATCCAAGCAGAAAGAAAAACTGTCGTGCCGAACGCAGGCGAAGCCTGATGAGGGATCTGCTGTGCAGGGGGACAATCGGAGGAGAAAAAGCAGATCCCTCACCCCGATGAAGCCGGAGTTCGGGATGACAGTCGCTGGGGATCACCCCGCCCTCGCCTGCAGCGCAACTACTGCGGGCAAAGCCTTGCCTTCGAGAAATTCGAGGAACGCGCCGCCGCCGGTGGAGATGTAGGAGACTTCATTCTGGATGCCGTACTTGTCGACCGCGGCAAGCGTGTCTCCGCCGCCGGCGATCGAGAACGCATCGCTGTCGGCGATCGCGCGGGCCAGAGTTTCGGTGCCCTTGCCGAAAGCGTCGAACTCGAATACGCCGACCGGGCCGTTCCAGACCACCGTACCGGCGCTCTTGATCAGCGCGGCATAGCGCGCGGCGGTGTCTGGGCCGATGTCGAGGATCATGTCGTCGGCGCTCACCGCATCGACGGTTTTGACCGTGGCCGGCGAATCGGCCTTGAATTCGGAAGCGACCACCACATCGCTGGGGATCGGAATATCCGCGCCGCGCGCTTTGGCGTCGGCGATGATCTGACGTGCGGTGTCGAGCAGATCCATTTCCACCAGCGACTTGCCGACGCCGTAACCCATCGCGGCGATGAAGGTGTTGGCGATGCCGCCACCGACGATCAGCTGATAGACTTTCGAGACAAGCGACGACAGCAGTTCGAGTTTGGTGCTGACCTTGCTGCCGGCGACGATGGCGAGCAGCGGTCGCGCCGGATGTTGAAGCGCCTTGGCCAGCGCATCGAGCTCGGCCATCAGCAGCGGACCGCCCGCGGCCTGCTTCGCGAATTTGATGACGCCGTGGGTGGACGCCTGCGCGCGATGCGCGGTGCCGAAGGCATCCATCACGAACACGTCGCACAGCGCAGCGTACTTCTGCGACAGCGCTTCGTCGTCCTTGCCCTCGCCAATATTCATGCGGCAGTTTTCGAGCAGCACCAGCTGGCCGGATGCGACATCGACACCATCGACCCACGCCTTTACCAGCGGCACGTCGCGACCGAGCAGTTCGCCCAGACGCTTCGCCACCGGCGCCAGCGAATCGGCTTCGGTCCACACGCCTTCCTTCGGCCGGCCCAGATGAGACATCACCATCACCGCCGCGCCGCGTTCCAGCGCGAGCTTCAACGTTGGCAGCGATGCGACGATGCGCTGGTCGGAGGTGACGACACCATCGGCGACGGGCACGTTGAGATCCTGGCGGATCAGCACGCGTTTGCCAGCGAGGTCGAGATCGGACATGCGGACGATGGCCATGCGGGGTTCCTTGAAAGCAGACGCGCATTGTCCGTGCTCGCTTCCTGGCGGGCAATGGTCAGCGGGGAAAAGCATCTGTTTTCCGAACGACCGCACTACCCTCCCCTGTCATCCCGAACGGTCGCGCAGCGGGCGGAGGAATCTGCTTGTGCTTTGCTTCCTGACAAGCAGAAACAGATCCCTCACCCGGACAAGCCAGGGTTGGGGATGACAAGGCTGGGAGGGGGCCGGCGTACCGTGATGACGAAAGATCATCCGGAACGCAACATCCGATCAGGACTCCGCGACGGGCTTCTGTCGCAACAGCGTCAAGGCGAAACCGCCGACGATTGCCGCGCCGACGATCAGGAACGCCCACAGCAGCCAGCCGCGCCAGTCGGTGGGCGTCTCCTGTTTGGCGTAGGCGGCGGTGCCTGCCGCGGCTCCGCGCGGGCCGAGCGTGGCGACCGGCGGCATCCAATCCTTGCCGAGGTGGGTCCGCAGCGGCGCCAGCGCCTGCTCGACCGGCAGCGATGTCCGTCGCGCGTTGCGGCTGCCCGCAACCAGAGCGTACGGGCCACGGCCCTGGGCGAGGAATACGAAGCGATCCGGCAGATACGCCATCTCCACGGTCGGCGACGGCACCAGTTCGATCGGGCTGCGCAGCCGCCATTCGCGCGCGGCGAGCGGCGTGGTCAGCAAGTAGTCCTCGTTGTCGATCCGCACCCCGTCCTGCTGCAGCCGGAACAGCGCCTGCC
>JANLSB010000872.1:0-1662 GCA_031362125.1 Lysobacterales bacterium
CGATGCTCAGTGCACCGCTTGCGCCCGCGCGCCAAGGCAAACGTCCGCGTGCGCGCAGCGAACCTGCTTTCCAGTCATCCCAGCGCAGCGACTGCCCGGTAAGATCGATATCGACGTTCGGCTGCTTGCGCGCGCCGGCCAGCTTCAGCGTACCGCGCAAAACGCCTTCGCCGGTCGGCAGCAGATCGTTCAACTGCAGCGGCGAAAATCTCGCTTCAACGTCCAGCGAATCCGCAACCCGACCCTTGGCGTAGATGCGGCTGCTGCCCAGTCCCAATGCGATCTCACCCTCGAAGTCTGCACCTTCCGCGCCAGTGGCATCGCCCTCGCGCGCGGGCAGATGCGCGAGCACGTTCGCGCGCCCGCTCAGGGCGCGGCCGCGCAGACGACCGCCAAGTCCGCTCGCATCCACGCGCACATCAAGGCCACCGTCGCGGCGCGTGTCGCCGCTCGAACGCAGACGGCCGTTCACCGCGCCGCGCCAATCGGGCAGGAAGTATCCGGGATCGAAGCCCGCGAGCCGCGCGTCCGCCTGCCAGCGCAGCGTCGGTGTCCACCACAGCTGACCGCTGCCGTCGAGCCGGCCGGTCGGCATCGTCGCGCGCAGCATATCGATGTGCGCGGTCCTGTCGTCGCCCCGCGCTTTCAACGCGACGACCGCACGCTCCTTGCCGCGCAGCAGGATCGCATCGCCCGCTGCGGTCCAGTCGCGAAGACGGCCGGCGAGCTTGAAATCGCCGTCGCCGATGACGGTCGCCGAATCCGCCGCTACCGCATCCTTCGTATCGCCCTGCCAGCGCAGCTTGCGCACTTGCAGCGTGCCGTCGAAACGGGCATCGGCAGGATCGTTGAAATCGGCGCGACCGTTCGCGGCGAGCGTGCCACCGAGCAGTTCCAGCGACAGCGGCGACAACACCAGGACCTGACCTTCGACCGAGATCTTCGATGGCAACACCTTCGCCGAGAATCCTCCCTGCGAAGGCTGGTCCTGTGCGATGCGGCCCTGCACGTTCGCATTACCGCCGACGCCGTCGGCACGCAGATCGAACGCGTACGGCGCGGAATCGTCATCGTTGCCCAGCAGCGCGGCGAGCGTCACCGCCGTACTGTCCGCCTCGAAACGCCAGCGCGGCTGCACTTCGCCTTCCAGCCGCAGTCGCGCCTTCACCGGCGCGGGTGCGTTGCCGGCGAGCGCGATATCGAGCTTGTGCAGATCGCCGCGCGCGGCCAGACCCAACCGCGCCGGTGTACGGCCCGCCGCAGCCGGCAGCACCGCGCTCGCGGTGAGATGCATGCGGTAGCGATCGCGCGGCGCGTAATCGCCGTGGGCCGTGAAACGGCCGCGATCACTGTCGGCGACGATACGTTCGAGATGCAGCCGACCCTCTTCGGCGACGATCCCGCCGCGTACGCGCCGCAGATGGATGATCGATTCCGGCTGCGGTGCGGTCGCGCGCAGCACGCGCAGATCGTCGATCTGGATCGCATCGGCTTCCAGCGCCAGCGGCGGCGCGATTGCAGGCAGTGATTCCGGCCAGCGCGGCAGCTCGAACGGTTCGTCGCTCTCGGGCAACAGCAGCGTGGCGCCAGAGACGCTCAGCGCTTCGAGACGCAGACGGCGGCCGAGCAGCGGACGCAGCATCGGGTCGAGTACAGCGCGCT
>JANLSB010000010.1:0-2723 GCA_031362125.1 Lysobacterales bacterium
CATCATCCGGATCCGGAGCGTGTGGTCGGATTCGCGAAAACCCGGCAATGGATCGGTTACGACATGAATCATCTCGATCTGCTGAGCCATCCGGATGTCGCCGACCGGCTGTTGCGTTGGCTGAAGCCGCGCACGCCGCGAAAAGCCTGATAGCTGCCTTTTATGACAAGGGTCTGAGATTATGGTGGGATGATCATCCCCACCGATTTCGCCACACTGTCACTCACCCCCAGCCTCCTGCAGGGCATCGATGCCCTCGGCTACACCGCGATGACGCCGGTGCAGGCACAGGCACTGCCGGCGATCCTCGAAGGCCGCGACGTGATCGCGCAGGCGCCCACCGGCAGCGGCAAGACCGCTGCGTTCGGCCTGGGGCTTCTGCACCGTCTAGATCCCGCAGTCACCCGCACCCAGGCGCTGGTGCTGTGCCCCACGCGCGAACTCGCCGACCAGGTCGGCAAGCAGTTGCGCAAACTCGCCACCGGCATTCCGAATCTGAAGATATCGATTCTGTGCGGCGGTATTCCGCTGGGGCCGCAGCTCGCATCGCTCACCCACGAGCCCCACGTCGTCGTCGGCACGCCAGGGCGCATCCAGGAGCTGGTCCAGAAGAAAGCCCTGCAGCTCGGCGGTGTGCACACACTGGTGCTGGACGAAGCCGACCGCATGCTCGACATGGGCTTCGAGGACGCGATCCGCGATATCGTCAAGAAAACCCCGAAAAACCGGCAGAGTCTGCTGTTCTCGGCCACATTTCCCGAGGCCATCCGCGCGCTGGGCAACGCCATGCTGCGCAATGCGCTGGAAGTCAGCATCGACGGCGGCGCCGAACCCGCCACGATCGAACAGCTGTTCTTCGAAGTCGAACAGGAGCGCAAGGCGCCGCTGCTCGCCGCCCTGTTGTTGAACTATCGACCGGAGTCCTGCGTGGTGTTCTGCAACATGCGCAAGGACACCGAAGAAGTGGTCGGTTCGCTGGCGCACTATGGCTTCAGCGCATTGGCGCTGCATGGCGACATGGAACAGCGCGACCGCGACGAAGTGCTGGTACGTTTCGCCAACCGCAGCTGCAGCGTGCTGGTGGCCAGCGATGTCGCCGCGCGCGGGCTGGATGTCGAAGATCTCGGCGCGGTGGTCAACTACGACCTGCCGACCGATGCCGACACCTATCTGCATCGCATCGGGCGCACCGGGCGCGCCGGACGCGATGGGCTCGCGCTGAGCCTGTGCATGCCGCACGAACTGCCGCGCAAGACCGCGATCAGCGAGCGCCTGGGCAAACCGCTGCGCTGGGAACGCATGCAGCCGCTGACAGGCAGGCCGCAGAACGTCCCGCCCGCCGCGATGATCACCCTGCGCATCGATGCCGGTCGCACCGACAAGCTTCGGCCCGGAGACATCGTCGGCGCATTGACCGGCGATGCCGGGCTCAAAGCCGATGCCATCGGCAAGATCGATGTCTATGCGACGCGCTCGTATGTCGCGATCGCGCGCGCACAGGCGGACACCGCGCTGTCGCGTCTGCGCAGCGGCAAGATCAAGGGTCGCAAGTTCCGGGTCAATCGGCTGTAGCCGATATATTGGTTCAACCCAACTGTCCGATAGACAGTTCGTAGGGCGGGCTCAAGCCCGCCGGAACAGCGCACGAACCATGCAATCAAGACGCCGATCTGCCGACGATCCGTTTCGATCGTCATCCGGCATCGGCGACGCGCATCAATGGCGGGCTTGAGCCCGCCCTATTCGAACTGCGCGATCACCCTTTCGACCGAACGAAACCGCAGAGCCCCTCAGGCCCGATCTCGAACGCCCGATGTCCACCGTCACCTTCGCGGCTGAAGCGCTGACGAAAGGTCCCGGTTGTCAAGCAGTGCGGACGTTTATTCCGCGCGCGCAACGCGCCCGGAAAAAAACTTGACAAATGCCTCTTTACTATCATTTGAATTTGCATTTCATACTTGTTTTCAAGCATTTTCTGCAGTCGCAGCCTATGCGATCCCGCTGCGGATAATGGACAGCACGCAAAGACAGCACCTCATCCACGACCGCCCGATTGCGTGCCGGGCGGACCTCTCGTAGATCACCGGGAAAGCGACAGGGAGTCGCCTTCCGCAAGGACGCTCCGCCTTCGACGACGCACGCCACGGATGGTGCGCGTCGTCGCGGCGCACGGTGCAGCACGCAGGCGGCGGAAGCCGAAAAGCCGCAACAGAGTAGGCAATCAACCAAAGGAGCAATACACATGCCCAATCTCGTCCAGGAACTCAACAGTCTCGACTTCAGTGTCTACATCGGTGGGCCGCTGCAGGCCGCGGTGCAAGCTCAGCATGCAGCGTCGATGTCGCAGGTCAGCTTCATCAACGAAGTGGGATTCACCGGCACTGGTGCAGCGAAGAAACTGCGCTATGTCGATTTCGAATACGAAAAGATTGCGCCCGACCCGGTCACCGGTGTCCTGGGCCCGGTGAACGTGAAGATCAAAGTCCCGTTCCTGACCATGCTCACCATCCCGGCACTGCGGATCGAAGAAATAAACATCGATTTCAACGCCAAGCTGACCTCGACCGAGACTTCCAATGTCTCGAGCGAATTCGCCGGCGCGGCCGAGCTGAGCCTCAAGTTCTGGAAGGTCAATTTCAAGGCTTCGGCCTCGTACAAGCGCTCGACCAGTACCACCTCCAACATCGAGAAGACCTACAACCTCGGCGTGAAAGTCCGCGCAG
>JANLSB010000521.1:0-2237 GCA_031362125.1 Lysobacterales bacterium
GCGCTTGCCGTCGGTGGTCGCCATCAACCAGATCGCACGGGCCACGCCCTTGTAATCGACGCCGCCATGCTCGTAGAACCGGGCATCCTCGATCGCGATGAAAGCGTCCTTCAGTCGCTTGGGCACCTTCTCGATCTGCACCGGGTAACGCCGGGTCTCGCCGAACAGGCCGATCAGGCGGCCATCGCGCGCGTAGACATAGAGTGGTTCCTGCAGCTCGATGGTGCGCAGGGTCTGCACATCCGGGAGCTTGGACGAGATACTGATATAGAGGAGTCCGAAACCGATGCCCCCGACCAGCAGGCCGAGGAGGGACAGCAGGAACGTCCAGCGCATGAGGCGGCGAATACGGGACATGGTTGGGGGAATCCTTGGACCAAAAGGTGTACAGATGGCGGTGGCGGATTATAGGGGAGCCGCCGCCGGCACAGCCGGGGTCTCTTGACGGCTGCGCGCAGGGCCTGTCAGGAGTGCAGCCAGGTCCAGGCTACGCAGCCCCTGAGAGGGTTCAGGTCGTGACAGCGGTCACTCTGGGAACGATCGACTGCACGGGGGAGTTGCCTAAAAGTTGAAAGTCCGTTATTTAATGTATTGGGACACGTAACGCGCGTAAGCGCGCGTGGGATGGGGAAAAAGTGGGACTGCTAGCAAAAAATCAGTCACCTTTGGTGGGCGTCGACATCAGTTCGACCGCCGTCAAGCTCCTGCAGCTGTCTCGGGCTGGCGACCGCTATAGGGTGGAGCACTACGCGGTCGAGCCGTTGCCGCCGAACGCCGTAGCCGAAAAGAACATCGTCGAGGTCGAGGCGGTGGGCGAAGCCATCCGCCGCGCCCTCAACCGTTCAGGCAGCAAAGCCAAGCATGCCGCCGCTGCGGTGGCCGGCTCGGCGGTGATCACCAAGATCATCCCAATGCCTGCGGAGCTCGATGAGGACGACATGGAGTCCCAGATCGAGCTGGAAGCGGTCAACTACATCCCGTACCCGATCGAAGAAGTGAACCTGGATTTCGAAGTGCTTGGCGCAATGCCCGGCAACCCCGAGATGGTCCAGGTGCTGCTCGCCGCCTCGCGGTCGGAAAACGTCGAGATGCGCGCTTCGGCGCTGGAAGTCGGTGGTCTGACCGCGAAGGTCATAGATGTCGAAGCGTTCGCGATCGAGAACGCCTATGCTCTGATCGCCGGTACGCTGAACATCCCGCACGACGGCATCGTCGGGCTGGTCGATGTCGGCGCGACAATGACCACGCTCAGCATTCTGCGCAACGGCCGCAATATCTACAGCCGCGAACAGGTGTTCGGCGGCAAGCAGCTGACCGACGAAGTGATGCGTCGCTATGGTTTGAGCTATGAGGAGGCCGGCCTCGCCAAGCGTCAGGGCGGCCTTCCCGAGAGCTACGAGATCGAGGTGCTGGAGCCGTTCAAGGAAGCCATGGCCCAGCAGATCGGCCGCCTACTCCAGTTCTTCTATGCCGGCAGCGAGTACAACCGTGTCGATCAGATCGTGCTCGCGGGCGGCTGCGCCTCGATCGCCGGCATCGCGCCGATGGTCGAGGAGCAACTGGGCGTGCAGACCGTGGTCGCCAATCCGCTGGCACAGATGACCCTTGGCCCACGCGTGCAGGCGCACGCGCTCGCGCAGGACGCGCCGGCGCTGATGATCGCCTGCGGCCTTGCTCTGAGGAGCTTCGACTGATGGCACGGATCAATCTACTCCCGTGGCGCGCGGAGCGACAAAAAGAGCGCAAAAAGCAATTTTTCATGATGCTGGCGCTGTCTGCAGTCGCCGGTTTTGCGGTGTGGTTCCTGATCAACACCTACTACAACAATCAGATCTCCGGGCAACAGGCGCGCAACGCCTTCCTCGACCAGGAAATCGTGGCGGTGAAGACCAGAATCACCGAGATCGACTTGCTGAAAGAGAAGCGCGACAAGCTGCTCAATCGCAAGAAGGTCATCGAGGAACTGCAGGCGAACCGCTCGCAGATGGTCCATCTGTTCGATTCGCTGGTGCGCACCATTCCCGATGGCGTGGTTCTCACTTCGATCAAGCAGGAAGGCGACAAGCTCACGCTTGAGGGGCGCTCGCAGTCCAACGCGCGGGTCAGCACCTATATGCGCAACTTCGAGACCGCCGGTTGGATGAGCAAGCCCGAGCTGTCGGTGATCCAAGCCGAAGGCGATGACAAAGGCCTGCCGTATACCTTCAGTCTGACCGTCACGCTGGCCAACCCGAACG
>JANLSB010000152.1:0-2775 GCA_031362125.1 Lysobacterales bacterium
AGCCCTACTGAATCGATCCCATCGGGATCCCTGCGGTTGCATCATCCTGTCATGCACCGGTGCTAGCCTCGGCTTGCTACGCAACGGACTGCGGGCGGGCTGCGTGATCGTGGCCATGCACAGGGGATCCGCTGCGGGCCGGTGAGTGCCCCACGCGCGAGCCGTATCCCCCGTTCGACACACAGGAGTGTCTTATGCGCAGGACCCAATTTCCCCGCCCCTACCACACGGCCACCCTCGGTCTCGCGTTCGCATTGAGCGCCCTGCTGGCTGCGCCCACGTTCGCAGCCGACGACACGAGTACATCCGCCTCCGCAGCGATGCGTCAGGCCCTGCAGCGCGATCTGGGCCTCATTGCTGCCGATCTTCCCCGCTATCTGGACACCGAGCGTCTGGCGACGCGCAAGCAGGCCGAGGCGAAACGCGCGCTCGGCACGAGCTACGCGGGCAGCTGGCTGGAACGCGACGCGAGCGGTGAATTCAAGCTCGTTATCGCGACCACGCAACAGGCGCAAACCGCCAAAGCGCGCGCACTCGGTGCGCAGACCCGCCTAGTCCGCCACAGTCTTGCGGCGCTGGAAGCGTCGATGGCGCAATTGAACCGCACGCAAGCATCGCGAAGCGTCGGCGTAGTGCGACCGACCGACCCGGGGATTCATTCCTGGCGGATCGATCTGCCCAGTAACACCGTGACGATCACGCTCGAACCCGGCATGGAAAAAATCGCCGCCGATCTGGTCGCGCGCAGTGGCGCGGATGCCAAAACCATTCGTTACAAGACTTCCACAGCGCGTCCGCAACCGAATGTCGATGTGCTGGGCGGCGATCGCTA
Organism: Lysobacterales bacterium; assembly: GCA_031362125.1. Taxonomy (GTDB): domain Bacteria; phylum Pseudomonadota; class Gammaproteobacteria; order Xanthomonadales; family Xanthomonadaceae; genus Lysobacter_I. The sequence goes on from JANLSB010000152.1 coordinate 833, forward strand.
CAACTTGCCCAGCGGCGGCTGGTGTTCGGTCGGTCTGTCGGTCTCTCAGGGCGGTACCAGCGGTTTTGCGACTGCCGGACACTGCGCAACGGCAGGGACTCAGGTCTCGACCGGAAGCCCGAACTATCTGTTCGGCCCGTTCGTCGCATCGCAGTTCCCTGGCGCCGATCAAGCCTGGGTCCGCAACGACTACAGTTTCTACTGGTCCAACCCGGCGCTGGTGAATCTCTACAACGGCGGCAGCCTCAGCGTCGTGGGCAACCTGGAGACGCCGATCGGCGGCGTCAACTGCCGCTCGGGCGCCAAGACCGGCTGGCAGTGCGGCATCGTCACGGCACGCAATGTCACCATCAACTACGCCGCCGGCGCCACCTATGGCCTGATGCTCTCGACCGCATGCTCGGGGTTCGGCGATTCCGGCGGTTCGGTCATCAGCCCCGGCGGCGAAGCACAAGGCGTCCATTCCGGCGGCTACATTCCGCAGGGAAGCGACAACAACTGCGGCACCGGGCTGGAATCGATCCATCAGCCGATCCAGCCACTGCTCAACAGCTATGGCTTGGTTCTGAATACTGTCCAGACCTGCGGCCGCATGAATCCCGGCCGGGTGTTGCCCACGAACGGTTCGGTGACTTCCTGCGACGGCCGCTTCACGTTCGTCATCCAGGGCGACGGGCATCTGGTGCTGTATCAGGCCGGCGTCGGCCCGATCTGGTGGAACAACGTCTTCGGCAGCGGTCATGTGCTGGCGATGCAGACCGACGGCCATCTGGTCGTCTACAACGGCGGCGGCCAGCCGGTCTGGTATACCGGCACCAACGGCAACAACGGCGCGATGCTGTTCGTGCAGAACGACGGCAATGTGGTGGTCTACAACCACCGCGGCCAAGCGCTCTGGAATACCGGCACCTGGGGCCGTTGATCCACGGTAAATCGCCTTTTCCATCGGATAGGCCATTCCGATACCCCCGGTTCTCCGGGGGTATCGTCGTTCCGGCAGTGACGGCCGCGCCGCCGGCACGGGGCTCCAGCGAACGGCTTCGCCGTTACACTTCGTTTTTCCTCCGCGAACGTCCGCATGACCGACCTGCTCGCCGCGCTGTTGCTCGGCATCATCGAAGGCATCACCGAATTCCTGCCGATCTCCAGCACCGGTCATCTGTTGATCGCCGAACGCTGGCTGGGCCACCGCAGCGACCTGTTCAACATCGCGATCCAGGCCGGCGCGATCCTCGCGGTGGTCGCGATCTACCGGCAGCGGCTGTGGGGGATCGCGATCGGATTCCGTCAGCGCGAAAACTATGACTACGCGATCAAACTTGGCGTGGCCTTCGCGTTCACCGCTGTCGGCGGGCTGCTGGTCAAGAAACTGGGTTGGGAGTTGCCCGATGAGGTGCGACCCATCGCCTGGGCGCTGATCCTCGGCGGCGTGTGGATGCTGCTGGCCGAGCACTTCGCGGCCAAGCGCGCGGCCGTGCTCGGCGAACGCAGCGAGATCACCTGGACGGTGGCGATCCTGGTCGGCATCGCCCAGGTCGTCGCTGGCGTGTTTCCCGGCACCTCGCGTTCGGGCGCGACCATCTTCGTCGCCCTGCTCGCAGGTACGACAAGCCGCGTCGCCGCAACGGAGTTCGCGTTTCTTGTCGGCATTCCGACGATGTTCGCCGCGACCGGCTACGAACTCCTCAGCGTGTTCAAGGACGGCAGCGCCGCGCATGAGGACTGGACTGCGCTTGCGGTCGCATTCGTCGCCTCGGCCATCACCGCCTTCATCGCCGTGAAGTGGCTGCTGCGCTACATCCAGAGCCATCGCTTCACCGCGTTCGCCTACTACCGTTTCGCGCTCGGCGCCTTTCTGCTGTTGATGATTCCCGTGGGCGAATGAGCGCGACGACGCCCGCACCCCGCGGTCCATGGCTACGCGACATCGCGCTGTCGTCGGT
>JANLSB010000170.1:0-11181 GCA_031362125.1 Lysobacterales bacterium
GCAGTGGTTCGGCTCGGTCTCGGCCGGCGCCGATTTCCAGAAGGGCGCATGGCAGTTCACGCCGTATATCCGCGGTGATGTGGCCCGTGCCCAGCTCGATGGCTACACCGAGCGCGGCGACCCGATTTTCGCGCTGCGCTACGAGGGCCTGGACGTGGATACGGATACCGGCAACGCGGGTATCCGCATCGACTACCGCCGCGATATGAGCTGGGGCCTGCTGTCGCCGCAGTTCCGGGTTGAATACCAGCATGACTTCAAGGGCAACGGCGCGCAGACGATCCGTTACGCGGATCTTCCGGCCGGTCCGTTCTATCGTGCGGGTCTGACCGACTTCGACCGTACCCGGTTGATGCTGGGTCTGGGCGTGTTGTTCGATCTGAACAACGACTGGTCGTTCAAGATCGACTACCGCGGCCTGATCGGCAGCGGCGACGACACCGACCACGGCTACCAGTTCAACGTGGACAAGAAGTTCTGATCGGTCAGCGCCACGACTGACATGCGACATGGCGCCGCTGCCCAAGCAGCGGCGCTTTTTTTATGCAGTACGATGTTTGCCGGAAAACAGTTGGGGAGGGTGACCGCAATGAGCGATCCGAACCGGCATGGAGCGCTGTTCATCAGAGCCGTGAATGCCCCGGGGCGCCGGCGTGTCGTCAGCTGGCTGGTTGCCTGCCTTTGCCTGCTGATGTTGTGGTTCCCGATGCAGTCGTCCGCCCAGACGATCGCGGTCTCGCCGGGTACGCCGCCGGCAGCGATCATCTACAGCCCATACCAGCTCCAGTTCAGCGCCAGCGGCGGCACCGCGCCGTATACGTTCCGGCAGATTTCGACCTCGGTGGGCGCGTTGTCCGCCGCTGGCATGTTCGCCGCCACATCGACCGGAGCCAGCATCACGCTCAGTTTCGATGTCGTCGACAGCGCCGGGCAGACCTCGAGCCGCTTCGACTACACCATCGCCGTACGGGATGGCTCGACGACGGTCCTGTCGCCAGCGGTACCGCCCGCGGCGACGGTCGGCATTCCCTATCAGCTGCAGCTCGCCGCCAGCGGCGGGACGGCGCCCTATCACTTCACGCTGCGGTTCTTGAATGGGGCGGACTGGTTGTCGATCAGCGACAGCGGGCTGCTCAGCGGCACGCCGCCGGCTTCGAGCGACCCCTATGCGAACATCGTGTTGGCGGTTACCGACAGCTATTCGGCGCCGCAGGGGTCGGGCGTGATCGGGCCGATCGTGAGCCTGAAGAACTATACGGTGAACGTGAGCCCGTCTTCGGGGTTGAGTATTTCGCCTCCCACGTTGCCGGATGCTGTGCTTGGCGGAAGCTATTCGGTGCAGCTGTCGACCGATGGGGGCGTTGCGCCATACGGTTACGGCGTGGTCCAGGGTCCGATGCCGCCCGGCCTGACCTTGAGTTCGGGCGGGCTGATCAGCGGAACCACTTTCCAGGCCGGCATCTTTTCGTTCGCCGTGCGGGCGGTGTCCGCGATCAACGAACAGGTGTTCAGAACCTATACGCTGCGCGTCAGCGCGGCCGCGCTGACGCTTTCGCCATCGTCGATGCCGCAGGGCATGGCGGGCGTCCGCTACCCGCAGCCGGTGACAGCCGTCGGTGGTCTCGCGCCCTACACCATGACCCTGAGCGCTCGCCTACCGACCGGACTGACATTCGATCCCGTCAGCGGCATCGATGGCATTCCGCTGGAAGCCGGCACCTTCGGTTTCGACATCACCGCCATCGATGCAGGCGGCGCGACGATCACCAGCACCTACAGCATGGTGATCGTGCCGCCGTCGCTGGAACTGTATTCCTCCATTCCCGAGGCGACTCGGGGCGTCGCCTACAGCTTCAGCATCGGACACAACGGCGGCCTCGGCCCGTTCCGGCACGCGATCAGTTCGGGCAGTCTGCCCAGCGGGATGAGTCTGGGTGAAGCGGACGGCGTTCTGTCCGGTACGCCGACCGTCGCCGGCCAGTATCCGTTCGAGATCACGCTCACCGATTCGACGCTCGGCATACAGGGCAGGGACACGCAGAGCTACGTCCTGGTCGTGAGCGATCCGGATGTTCAGGTCCAGCCGGCAAGCCTGCCGAACATGTATCTGCGCGTGCCTTACTCCGTGCAGCTGAGTCTCAGCGTCGCAGGACCCGGTACGGTCCAATTTTCGGTCGTACCGTCGGGGGGATTCCCGCAAGGGTTGCCGTTGGGATTGACGCTGTCGCCATCGGGCCTGCTCAGCGGTACGCCCACATACATCACCTTCGGCCCAATCGAGTTCACCGTGCAGGGCGCATACCCCAACGGCGTGTTTGCCCGGCGCACTTATCGCGTCAACGTCCCCGCAGCCGGGATCACGCTGTCGCAGCTGCCGATCGCGACTGCGGGAGCGCCCTATTCGCAGATAGTGCAGCTCGTCGGGGGAATTCCGCCCTATCACGTCGCCTTCAAGGTTCGCGGCGGTCGTTTTGGCCTGGAAACGGTACCCGGTCTGGGGCTGCCGGCAGGGCTGTCGCTGTCGCCGGCTGTCGATGGGAGCTTCGCCATCACGACCCCGAGCACCTTCACGATCAGCGGCACGCCCACCGCGAGCGGCGATTTTCCGCTCTACATGGAGATCTACGAGGAGTCGACGCGGCACGTCGAGTACGTCTTTCTCGTCCTGAAAGTACTGCCGTCCCAGCTCACGATCGCCCCGGCGACCCTGCCGAACGCATCGATAGGATTGCCCTACAGCCACGCATTGACGGTCCAGGGCGGCGTCGCGCCCTATCGTTTCGTACTCGCGCAAGGCAATCAATTGCCGGCGGGGTTGACGATGAGCGAGAGCGGCGTGATCAGCGGTACGCCGACCGTGCAGCGCACATTCAATTTCGATGTGATCGTGACCGACTCGTCCCTGGGTACGCAGGGCAGCGGAACCACGACCGTCACGCTGGATGTTGTGTTACCGACGATCGTGGTACCCCCGCGCACCGTCATCATGGCTGCGGGCACAGCGGCAACGGTCGATCTCACCGAAGGCGCGACCGGCGGGCCATTCACCGCCGCGACCGTGGTATCGCTGAGCCCTGCGAACGCGGGCACAGCCACCATTGCCCAGAGCGGCAGCGGCGCGAATGTCCGCTATGCGCTGACGTTCACACCCGCGCCGGATTTCTCAGGAGTCGCCACAGTGCTGTACACGCTCAGCAAGGGCAGTGTGACCTCGGCGCCGGCGAGCATCGCGTTCACCGTGGTGCCGCGTCCCGATCCCGCGCGCGATCCGGAAGTGCTCGGGTTGCTGGATGCCCAGGCGCGCAGCGCGCGCAGCTTCGCGGCCGCGCAGATCGGCAATGTCCGCCAGCGGCTCGAACGCCTGCACGGCGCGGGCGATGGCCGTTACGGCTTCAGCGACGGGCTGACGTTCGCGTCCAGCGGCACGGGCAACCGTTGCGCGTCGCGGGTCGGTACACGCCCGGGAGAGACATGCGCGCAAACTGCTGCGACGGAGCCCGTTCCAACTGCTCCCGACGACACGGTCGTCACCAGCCGGCATCGCCGGGGTTTCCTGTTCGGCACCTGGGTCGCCGGTACGCTCGGCAGCGGCGATCGCGATGCGCGCAACGGTCGCGCGACGCTGGATTTCGAAACCCAGGGCGTCAGCGGCGGCGGCGATATGCGCATCGGCGAGGGTTATTTGGGCGCCGCGATCGGCTACGGCCGCGACCGCACCTGGGTGGGCGATGACGACACCCGCAGCGACGCGCACGCCTACACGCTCTCCGCGTACGGTGGTTATGCGCCGGGTGACGTGTTCTTCATCGATGGCGTCTTCGGCTATCAATCGCTGCACTACGACCTGCGCCGCAGCCTCACTGCGACGGCGGGCGAAGTGAACGGTCGCCGCGACGGCCGGCAATGGTTCGCCGCATTCACCGCAGGCGCGGATCTCGAACGCGGCCGCTGGCAGTTCACGCCTTACGGCCGGTTGGAATTCGTGCGCGCCACGCTCGACAATTACCGCGAGCGGGGCGATCCGGTGTACGCCCTGCGTTACGACGATCAGGATCTGCACAGCACCTCGGCCAATCTCGGCTTGCGCGTGGACTACCGCAGAGCCACCGGATGGGGATTGTTCGCGCCGCAGCTGCGCCTGGAATACCAGCACGATGTCGAGCGCGACAGCACCGCCACGCTGCGCTACGCCGATTGGGCGCAGGGTCCGGCCTATCGCACCGATGTGCGCGGCTTCGGCCGCAGCCGTTGGGAGATCGGTCTGGGCGCGATGTTCGAAAATCGCGCGGAATGGGCCTTCACCTTCGGCTATCGCGGCCTGCTCGACGACTACGGCAGCGATCACGGGCTGACGTTCGATATCCAACACGAATTCTGAAACCGTATGCGTTCCGACCCCTGAGCATTCCGCGAGCGTGACGCTGTGGCTTGCGGTTGAGCGCGGCTGCTTTCGCGGCCGGGCGTACACTGCGTCTCCCTCATCCCCCGAGTTGCAGACGATGGCTATCGATCTCTACGTTGCCGCTGTTCCCACGCTGTCCCGTGCGCTGGATCAATTGCACAACATCCTCGCCAAGGGCGCGGCGCATGCCGAGGCCCAAGGTTGGGACCCGGCGGTGTTGCTCGGTATGCGGCTGGCGCCCGACATGTTGCCGTTGACCCGCCAGGTGCAGATCGCCACCGATATCGCCAAGAACGCCGCAGCGCGCCTCACCGGCACCGAGGCGCCGGTGTTCGAGGACAACGAAACCACCTTTGCCGAACTGGAAGCGCGCGTGCAGCGGGCCGCAGACTATGTGCGTTCGGTGCCGGCCGACGGGTTCGCGGGTGCGGAAACGCGCGCGATCACGATCCCGACCCGCGTGCGCGGCGATCTGCATTTCGTCGGTACAGATTACCTGTTCGGTTTCGTGCTGCCCAACGTGTATTTCCACAGCACCACCACCTATGCGCTGCTGCGCCACGCCGGCGTGCCGCTGGGCAAGGCCGACTACATCGGTCCGCCGCCCGCGCAGGGCTGATCGCATTTCGTCGGCACGTCCAGCGTAGGCGCAAGCGGTGAGGAGGCGTCCGCATGACGTCTCCGGCATCATGGCGGACCGATGCCGACCGCCTCCGCCCGCTTTCATCTGATTTCCGGCAACCGCCTCGATCGCCTTGCAGCGCATCTGGGCGCGCGGCTGGCCGCGCCGGCGGACCCCGATTCGCTGGCGCCGGATGTGGTGCTGATTCCGCAGCCGACGCTTCGGCACTGGCTGCAGCAGACGCTGGCGGAACGCTACGGCGTTGCCGCCAATCTCGACATCTGCACGCCGTCGGAATTCGTCTGGCGGCTGCTGCGTGCCGCGCAGCCGCAGCTGCCCGACACCTCGCCATGGGATCGCGAATCGCTGCGCTGGCAGCTGTACGCATTGCTCGACGACGGCGCCGCGACACTGCCGACCGCGGTGCGTCAACATCTGCAGCGCGCCGCCGGCCCATCTGCCCAGGTTGGAGAACGCGCGCTCGCGCGCTACGGCCTCGCCGACGCACTGGCCGGCGCCTACGACAAGTACCAGGCGTATCGCCGCGACTGGCTGCAGGCCTGGGAGCGCAACCGTCCGCCCAGCCGCGACGACTGGCAGGCGCAGCTGTGGCGCGCGCTGCGCCAGCGGCTGCGCGGCACGCCGCATCGCGCCGCGTTGATCGGCGACTGGCTCGCGCGTCACGACCGCGACGCCGACACCTTCGCCGGTCGTGCGCCGCCCGGTTTGCCGCCGCGCGTGGCCGCGTTCGGCACCATCCATATCTCGCCCGATGTGCTGCATCTGCTGGCGGTGGTCGGTCAATGGTCCGAACTCGATTTCTATCTGCCGTCGCCGTCCGCCGAATACTGGGGCGATGTCGAATCGCTCCGCGAGCGTCTGCGTCGCGATGGGGTCGCATCGTTGCCGGCGGCGCTGGCGGACGCCGAGCGCGACAATCCGCTGCTGACCGCGTGGGGCGGAGGCGGGCGCGAAATCCTCGCCCAGCTGTTTTCCTACGAGATCGTGCTGCCGCAGCGCGAAACCGAGCTGTTCGTGCCGCCCGGACGGGGCACGCTGCTGCATCGGCTGCAGCAGGACGTGCTGGAGCGCGCGGCGCCGATCGATGCCGCATTCGATGCCAACGACGTATCGCTGCAGCTGCACGCATGTCATTCGAAACTGCGTGAAGTTGAAGTGCTGCACGACCAACTGCGCGCGCTGCTCGACAACGATCTTGCCGGCGGCCGGCGCTTCGAACCGCCGCTGCAGCCGCGCGACATCGCGGTGCTCGCGCCGGACATCGCCGACTATCTGCCGCTGGCGCGCGCGGTGTTCGGTGGCCTGACGCCCGACGATCCGCGTTTCATTCCGTTCTCGCTGGCAGACAGGCCGCAGGCGCAATCGCATCCGCTGGTCGGCATGCTGCTGGATCTGCTGGCGCTGGCCGACACGCCGCTGACCGCCAGCGCATTCCGCGATCTGCTGGCGACGCCGGCGATCGCGCATGCGCTGCAGCTCGACGCCGCGCAGCGCGCGAAAATCGATGCGTGGTTCGAAGCCGCCGGCATCCGATGGGGCGAGGACGAAGCGGCGCGCGAACGCACCGGCACCGGTCGCTGGCGCGAATACAGTTTCGATTTCGGCATCGACCGCTTGCTGAGCGGTTATGCCACGGGCGCAGAGACGGATGGGATCGCGAACGGCACTGGATTGATCGCGCCTTATTCCGAACTAGAAGGCGCCGATGCCGAAACCATGGATCGCGCGCTGTCGCTCTATCGCCGGCTGCGCGAACTCGCCGCATGGATGCGCGAACCGCATTCCGCAGCCGACTGGCGTGTGCGGCTCGCCGAAGCGCTGCAGGCGCTGATCGCGCCGGTGCCGCAGGACGACAGCGAAGCGCAGGCACGGCGTCTGTTGCTGGAAACGCTTGACGATTTCGCCATCGCGGCCGCAAGCGCGGGCCCATTGCCGGCGACGCTGGTACAGCGCGCGCTGCGCGATACGCTGACGCTGCCGTCGCCGCATCGCCCGTGGTTGTCGGGCGGCGTGACCTTCGCCGGCATGGTGCCGCTGCGCACGGTGCCGTTCCGCGTGATCTGCCTGCTCGGACTCGATGCCGATGCGTATCCGCGACGCGAGCCAGGCGACGACGTCAACCGTCTCGTCGATGCGATCCAGGGCCGTGCCCCGCGTCGTCTCGGCGACCGCTCGGTGCGCGACGACGACCGCTTCCTGTTCCTGCAGTTGCTGTGCGCGGCCGGCGACGTGTTCTATCTCAGCTACGGCGGCCGCGACGCGCGCGACGGCAGCCTGCGCGAGCCGTCGCCGGTGATCGCCGAACTGCTCGATACGGTCGAACGCATGCACGGCGGCATGCAAGGCGAAGCGGTGCGCGAGCGGTGGTGCGTGCAGCATCCGCTGCAGCCTTTTTCGCCGCGCGCATTCGGCGCGGGCGATGCGGGCGGGTTGGCGACACGCCGGTTTTCGTATCGCAAGGAATGGGCGATACCCGCCGCCGGCGAAGTGCAGACTGTCGAACTTCCGTTCGTGACGGGGCCGTTGGCGTCGCCTGCTCCGGACGACGCGTCGACTGTTCCGGATCGCGACGCACTGCAGCGTTTCTTCGTCAATCCGGCGCGTTACTGGCTGCGCGAGCGGCTAGGCCTGCGATTGCCCGATGCCGCGCATACAATCGTCGACCGCGAGCCGCAGGGCGAGAACGGTCTGCTGCGTTACGGTGCGATCGATGCGCTGTTGTCGCATGACGACGACCATGGCGCCGTCGAACCATGGCTGCGCGCGCAGGCGTTGCTGCCGCCGGGACGCGATGGCGATGCGATCGCGCAGGATGCGCGCGGCATTGCGCGTCGTCTGCTGGCGACGCGGGAAGACGCTGTTGGTGCCGACGAACCGCGCATCGTCGCGGTGAGCGCTGCGGATGCGGTGCATGGCATCGCCTTCCGTTTCGACGATATCCACGGCGATGCGCGCGCCATCGCCGTGGCCGGCCGGCTCGACGGAAAACGGCGTCTGCGTGCAGGCCTGGATCATCTGTTGTTCGCGTCGGTGCTCGGTACGGACGCACGGACGCATCTGATCGGCTACGACACCAAGAGCGAAGCGCCGGTCGAGATCGTCTACGCCGGACTATCGCAGGCGGAAGCGTGCGACAGACTCGCTGCGCTGCTCGCGCTGTGGCGGGAAGGCGACGATGCACCGCTGCCGTTCGCGCCGAAGGCCGCTTTCGCATATGCGGCGCTGTGGCATGCGAAAGCGGACGCTGCGGCCGCATGGAAAGCCGCCCATGCCGCGTTCACGCCGTTCGGAGGCGGTGGCGAGAGCGAAGACGTTTGGCTCCGGCTTGCCTTCCGGCCGGATGGAATGCTTGGGCGTTTCGATGACGCGCATGCGAAGCGCTTCCGCGAGATCGCGGCCATCGTGTTCGACGCGCGGGAGCCGGCGGCATGAGCACGCAGCGGCCGCAAGCGGACATCGCCATCGATATCGGCCTGCGCCTGCCGCTGCGGGGCGCGCGCCTGATCGAAGCCAGCGCCGGCACCGGCAAAACCTTCACGCTCGCCACGCTGGTGCTGCGCCTGTTGCTGGAGCGCGGCGCGTCGATGTCGCAGATGCTTGCAGTGACCTTCACCCGCGCCGCCACCCAGGAACTGCGCCAGCGTCTGCGCCGCCGTCTGCGGCTTGCGCGCAGATTGCTGGATGCACCGGTGGCGTCGCCGCAGGGCGAGGCCGCTGTCACCGACGCGGTGCTGCAGGCGGCGATCCGGCGCGACGGCGCAACGATTGTTCGCCAGCGCATCGAAGCCGGGCTGCTGCAGCTCGATGAAGCGACGGTTTCCACGATTCACGGGTTCTGCCATCGCGCGCTGCGCGAGTTCGGATTCCGTGCGGGACTGCTGGCCGAGCAGGCGGTGGTCGATCATCCAGGTGAAGTCTGGGACGAGATCGCGGCCGAACTCTGGCGGGTCGCCGCCAACACGGACGAGGCTGCGTTCGGCGCCGATGTCCATGGCCTGCTCGCGACCGTCTGGAAAACACCGGACGCGCTGGCCGAGGATCTGCCGGCGCTGTGCGATCCGCTGCGGGTCGTGTATCCACTGCGCGAGGAATCCGACGCGGCCGCAGCGCTGCACGCGCTGCGCGACGCCGCCATCGCGGGTTTCGATACGGCGATGGCGAGACGCGGCGAATGCAGCCAGGATCAACTGATCGAACGCGTGTGGCGCGCATCGGAATCGCCCGAGTTCGCCGCTGCGCTGGCCGCGCGCTGGCCGCTGATGCTGATCGATGAATTCCAGGACACCGACCCGCGGCAGTGGGATATTTTCCGCCGCATGTACGAAGCCGGCGACCAAGATGCGCGCTGGCTGTGTCTGATCGGCGATCCGAAGCAGGCGATCTACCGCTTCCGCGGCGGCGATCTCGCCACCTATCTGCGCGCGCGCGATTACGTTGTCGCCGATGCTGACGACGCCACCCAGGGTATTGCGGAGCTCGACGCCAATTACCGTTCGACACCGGCAGTGCTGCGCGCGATCGAAACCGTGTTCACGGCGAATCCGCTTGCGTTCATCGACGACACCATCGTATTTCATCCGGTGCGTGCTGCGGGTACAGCAAATGACGACGACTTGCGTATCGACGGAGCGGCAATGCCGGGAATGATGCTGCACTGGCTGCCGCCTGGCGAAAGCCGTGGCGGTATGCGCACCAAGGACGACGAGTTCGCGATGATGCGCGACGCTGCAGTGAGCGCCATTCTCGGTCTATTGAACGGAGGACGCCTGTGCGGCGCCGGCGATGAGCGCGCGCTGCGACCGGGGGATATCGCGGTGCTGACGAACACCAACGATCAGGCGCTGACGATGCAGACCGCGCTGGCGCGCGCAGGCGTCGCCGCTGCGCTGTTGTCCACGGCCAGCGTGTTCGACAGCGACGCCGCTGAGGATCTGCACGCGCTGCTCGCGAGTCTTGCCGAGCCGGCAGACGGCGGCCGCTTCCGCGCCGCATTGGCGACCCGGTTGCTGGGCTGGGGTGCGATGCGGATCGCCGCGCTCGATGAAGACGACAGCCTCGCGCAGCAACAGCTCGATCGCTTCGCGAACGCAGCGGGGCAGTGGCGCGGACGCGGACCGCTGCCGGCGCTGTTGCCGTTCATCGCCGAAGCCGCGCCGCGCTGGTTGGCCGAAGCCGCCGGCGCGCGTCGTTTGACCGATGCGCTGCATCTGGCGGAATTGTTGCAGGCGGAGTCGTCGTCGCGTCATGGTCTGGCGGAGCAGCTGCGGTGGTTCGCGCTGCAGCGCACGACCGCTGCTGCCGGTGAAGCGCGACAGCTGCGGTTGGAATCCGACGCCGGCCTCGTGCAGATCGCGACCGTGCACAAAAGCAAAGGGCTGGAGTATCCGGTGGTGATGCTGCCGTTTGCGGCCTGGCGCAGCGAGCCCGGCGCGCGTGGTCTGTCCTACGAGGATTTCCACGATGCTCGGGGACACCCCGCGCGCGCATGGCGCTGCAAGGAGGTGCTCGAGCCGGCACAGGCGGACGCGATCACCGCGCAGGTCGTACGCGAGGAACAGGCCGAGGCGCAGCGTCAGCTCTATGTCGCGATGACGCGTGCGAAGCATGCACTGCATGTGGTGTGGAGCCGCAACAGCCGCACCGAAACCAGTGCGCTGCAATGGCTGCTGCATGCGGGCGCGAAGACCGGAAGGAAGAACGACGCGCTCGACCACGCCGGCATGCGGGCGCGGATCGAAGCGCTGGCGGCGACCTCTGGCGGCAGCATCGTCGTGCGCGCATTCGACCCGGATGCGCCGCGGGCGCGCCTGAGCGGATCGACCGGTGCCGACAATCCCGAAACCCCGCCCGTGCGCATCGCCCAACGCCGTTTCTCGATCGACCTGCGCCTGCACAGCTTCTCATCGCTGCATGCGCGCAGCGACGATGGCGAAATGTTGCGCGGCGCCGACGACGAAGCGGTCGCGATTCCGGACGAGGAGGTCGAGGCGATCAGCCTCGGCGGCACCGCATTCGGCAATGCGGTGCATGCCGTGCTGGAAACCGCCGATGCCCGTGCGTGGCGTCGCGAAGCGGCAGCGCAGGGATCCTTGCTCGAAGATCGCTGGCCGGAGCATCAGCGCGGTCTGCTCGAAAG
>JANLSB010000206.1:0-7376 GCA_031362125.1 Lysobacterales bacterium
TGGTCTGCGAGCGTGCGGCCGACGGTGGCGCCATCGCGGGTCGAGATGAACAGGCGCCAGTTGTACTCAGGCATCACCCCAACCGGATAGGTGTCGCGCAGACGCTGCGGGTTGACCCCGAACTGCGGGAAGAAGCTGCGCGCGTCCTGATAGATGCCGCCGAAGAACTGTGAATGCGAGACCGCAGTGACGCCGGGAATCGGTTCGAGCTGCGGCAGCATCCGCATCGGCAGCGGCTGGGTGAACGAGGTCGAGGCTTGGGTGATCAGCCGATTGGCGCCGAGAAAGTCCGCAGCGCCGCCGAACAGCGAATTCACTGCCTGCAGCAGCCCGAGCAGGGTGAAGGCTGCGATCAGCGACACCAGGGTCAGCCCGGTGCGCAGTTTTTTGCGAAGCAGCCCGGAGAGGATCAGCCCGACGTATCTCATGGGCACGCCTCTGCGGGGCCGGCCTTCATCGAGCCAGCCCTCGTCGAGCCAGCCCTCATTGAGCCAGCCCTCATCGAGCGGGCCTGCATGCGTCCGCCGCCGCGTGGTGCGGTGATGATATCCATCGCGTCAATGCGCCGGCGCGTCGACCAGCGTGCCCTTGTCCAAGTGCACGGTGCGATTCGCGTACTCGGCGGCTTTGGGGTCGTGGGTCACCATTACGATGGTCTTGCCGAAATCGCGGTTCAACCGCTGCAGCATCGTCAGCACTTCGTCGGCGGTGTGGCGATCGAGATCGCCGGTGGGTTCGTCGCAGATCAACAGCAGCGGATCGGACACCAGTGCGCGCGCGATCGCCACGCGCTGCTGCTGGCCGCCTGACAGTTCGTTCGGCTTGTGCCTGGCGCGGTCGCCGAGCCCGACCAGATCCAGCGCGATGCCGGCACGTTTGCTGCGCTCGGCCGCGCTCATGTCGCTGAGCAACAGCGGCAATTCGACATTCTTCTGCGCGCTCAGCACCGGCATCAGGTTGTAGCTCTGGAAAATGAAGCCGACGGTATCGGCACGCCATGCGGCCAGATCGTCGCCGTCGAGATCGTCGATGGCGACGCCCGCGACCAGCAACTGGCCATCGCTGGGCGAATCCAGACCGCCGATCAGATTCAACAGCGTGGTCTTGCCCGAGCCCGATGGCCCCATCAGGGCAACGAAATCGCCGCGCGGGATGTCCAGATCGATGCGGTGCAGCACTTCGATCCGCTGCTTGCCGCGTTCATAGGCTTTGGTCAGCGCGCGGATTTCGACCAGCGGACGCGATTCAGCCGCTGGCCGTTCGACCGATGGGTGTGCAAGGGTGACGGAATCGCTCATGGCGCTCACTTGGCCTTGTTCTGTTCCGCGACCGACACGCGTTGGCCGTTGTGCATGCCCTTGGGCTCGCTGACGATCAGTTCGTCGGGTTTGAGCCCGGCACTGATGCGGCGATCGGTATCGCGGCTTTCGGCCAGCTCGACCTTGCGCGCTTTGGCGACGTTGTCTTCGATCACGAAGACCGTGCCGGCCTTGGCCTTGGTGGCATCTTCGCCTTCGGTGACAACGATGGTCCGGCTCGGTACCCACACGCCCGTCGGCTTCGGCGCATCCGGCGCGGCTTTTTCGAGGAAGCTCACCCGTACGCCCATGTCCGGCACGATCTTCGCATCGCGAAGCTTCAGCGCGATCCGCACTTTCACCGTGGCTTTGCTGCGGTCGGCAGCGGGAATGATCGCGATCACTTCGGCAGGGATGCGCCAGTCGGGATAGGCGTTGAGCACCGCTTCCACCGGCATGCCCGGCTGCACCCGGCCAATGTAGGCTTCGTTGACGTCGACCTCGATCTCCAACGAGTCCATGTCGACGATGGTGCCGATGCCGGTACGGGTGAAGCCGCCGCCTGCGGAGATCGGTGAAACGATTTCGCCGGGTTGG
The DNA here is from genome assembly GCA_031362125.1 of Lysobacterales bacterium. Classification (GTDB taxonomy): domain Bacteria; phylum Pseudomonadota; class Gammaproteobacteria; order Xanthomonadales; family Xanthomonadaceae; genus Lysobacter_I. The sequence continues at coordinate 1,896 of JANLSB010000206.1, forward strand.
GCGGCCTTGGCGGTGATCACCCCTGCGAACGGCGCGCGCACGATGGTGTTGTCGACGCCGATCGAAGCCACGTCCAACTGGCGGTCCGCGACTTCGGCATTGCGCCGGGTGCTGACCAGCGAAGCGCGCAGCGCATCGCGCTGCGAAATCGCCTGATCGTACTGCTGACGCGAAACCAGTTTGTCCTGCACCAGGGTCGAGAGCCGGCGCACGCTGGCTTCGGCTTCCACGAGCTGCGCTTCGACCTGGGCGATCTGGCTCCGGGAGGCGCTGAGCTGCGCACTGGCCAGTGCCTGCTGTGCGTCAGCGTCGATCGGATCCAGCGTGGCCAGCACCTGGCCTGCTTCGACACGTTGACCTTCCTCGATCAGCACCTCGCGCACGCGTCCGGTGCTCTTGCTCGATACGGTGGCGATACGACGCGCGACGATGAAGCCGGAGGCGTCGAGCAGCGACGCGTTGGCGGGGTCGGCGGCATCGCGTGGGACGACCGCCTGCACGCTGGTCGGCCGCGTTGAGGACCACGCGATCATCGCCGCAATCAGCAGGACGATGGCACCGACGATCCACGGCCACAGCTTGCGCTTGCGTTTGCGCGCGCCGGGTTTGCGTTCGATGCGGAGTTGGTTGAGCTGGTCGGCGGCAGTATTCATCGATTGCGAAGGTTCGGAAGAGGAATTGGAGCTGGCGTGAGGACCGCATGACGATGCGGCAGCGATCCAGTGAGCTTAGCACCGCCCCCGTGGGCAGGTGCGCTCTGACGGGTAGTCGAACATCTCCTTCGCCGCAGCGCATCTGACAGATGTCATCCCAGATCGATGATGGCGGTGACTGACGGTGGCGCAGGGGGGGGCACTAATCTGGCGCCATCGCATCAGGAGCCATCGACAATGAGTTCTTCCCTCCAACCTATCGCGCAACTGCAAGCTGTACACAAGCGCTACGGCAATATCACCGCCTTGGATGCAGTCGATCTGTCTCTCCATCGCGGCGAAGTGCTGGCCCTGCTCGGCGCCAACGGCGCCGGCAAAAGCACCGCGATCGCGCTGATGCTGGGGCTGCTGAAGCCCGATGCCGGCAGCGCCGAACTGTTCGGCCGCACGCCCGACACGCTGGCCGTTCGCCAGCGGATCGGGGTGATGCTGCAGGCTGCAGGCATCCCCGACAACCTCAAGGTCGCGGAATTGCTCGATCTCACCCGCAGCTACTATCCGGCGCCGCGCAGCGTCGCCGATTGCGTCGCGCTGGCCGGTCTCGATGGTCTGCTGGACCGCCGCTACGGCCGGCTGTCCGGCGGTCAGCAGCGGCGGGTGCAGTTCGCACTGGCGATCTGCGGCAATCCGCAGGTGCTCTTTCTCGACGAGCCGACCACCGGCCTTGATATCGATGCGCGCCAGCGGATGTGGGCGACGATCCGCGAGCTGGTCGCCGCGGGCACCGGCATTCTGCTGACGACGCACTACCTGGAAGAGGCCGAAGCCCTGGCCCAGCGCGTGGTGGTGCTCAATCGCGGCCGGGTCGCCGCGGCCGGCACCATGCTGGAGGTCCGTGCGCATGTGTCGCAGCGACGCATCCGCTGCCTGTCGGCGCTGGATGCCGCTGATGTCGTGACCTGGCCCGGCGTGCGCAGTGCGGTTCGCGGCCAAGACGGCAATCCGGCGCGGATCGAAGTTCTGGCCGATGCGGTCGAACCGGTGCTGCGACGGATGCTGGCCGAGGATGCCGCCTTGAGCGACCTCGACATCCAGCGCGCCGGTCTCGCCGACGCGTTCCTGGAACTCACCCGCGACGATGCCCAGAAGGAGGCCGCGTAATGAATGTCATCTCCACACCTGCCGATGTCCACGCAACTTCGCATTCGCCCATCCGCAGTTATCTTCTGGAGGCCAAATACGAGTTCCTGCGTCTGCTGCGGACGCCGTCGTTCGCTCTGCCGTCGCTGCTGTTTCCATGCCTGTTCTATGTATTGTTCGGCGTACTGCTGAACAAATCCAACGGCGACGCCGCGCGCTATCTGCTCGCCACCTACGGCGTGTTCGGGGTGATGGGTGTCGGCCTGTTCGCCTTCGGCGTGACCGTGGCGATGGAGCGCGAGCAGGGTCTGCTGATCTACAAACGCGCGCTGCCGATGCCACCGGGCGCGTATCTGTTCGCGAAAATGATCATGGCGATGCTGTTCGCCAGCATGATTTCGCTGCTGCTGGCGGCGCTGGCCGCAACCCTTGGCGGGGTCGAACTGCGCGCATCACAGTGGCTGCTGCTGTTCGTGGTCAATGTGGTCGGCGTGATGCCGTTCGCCGCGCTGGGGCTGTATGTCGGCACGCTGGTCGGCGGCCAGGGCGCACCGGCGGTGGTGAACCTGCTGTATCTGCCTATGGCCTTCCTCTCCGGGCTGTGGCTGCCGCTGAAAATGTTGCCGCTGTGGATCGCCAATCTCGCGCCCGTCTGGCCGTCGTACCACCACTCGCAGATCGCGCTGAAAGTCATCGGCATGGACGCCGGCGGCAGCCTGGCCCTGCATCTGGGCGTGCTGCTCGGCGTCACGGTGTTGTTCTTCGCGCTGGCTCGTCGACGTCTGGCGGGCTGAGGCATCGATCGATCCGTTAAAGTCGTCCAAGTCCTGCGTGCCTTCCCCTCAATAGACGAGACCGTCATGTCGCAATCGCCGAAGTCGCTGCTGCTGCACTGGCGCGCGCGTCTGATCCCGGACAGCCACGGTCATGGCTGGGTGCCGTTCTACAATCTCGGCTACCTGGTGTTTCCATTCCTGCCGATCGTGCTGTCGTTGATGGGCGATCCCAAGCAGTGGCCGGGTCCGGTGTCGCACATGCTCGGCCCGACGCTGCTGTCGGTGGCGGTATTCCTGCCGGTGTATTTCGTCGCATATCGGCTGACGGGTATCCGATCGCTGCTGTGCATGCTGGTCATGGCCGGCATCGGCTACGCGCTGCTGCCGTTCAATTCCTTCGCCAATGCCTACACCATCTATGCGATCGGTTTCGCGGCGATGCTGGGTGGCTCGGTGTGGATACGGCTGGCCTGGGCTGCGGCGATGCTGGCCGGCCTGCTGTTCGAAATCATCGCGCTGCAATATCCGGTCTTCATTTTCCTCATCACCCTGATCGTGTCCGTAGCGGTGTTCTTCGGCAACCATCACTTCGTCGAGAGCACGCGCAAGCGCGCCGAGCTGAAGCTGTCGCACGACGAAGTGCGTCGGCTCGCCGCATTGGCCGAACGCGAGCGCATCGGCCGCGATCTGCACGATCTGCTCGGTCATACGCTGTCGCTGGTCGCATTGAAGAGCGAGCTTGCCGGCAAGCTGTTGCAGCGCGGCGATTCGCCGGAAGCCCATGAAGCTGCGCACCGCGAAATCGTCGAAGTCAGCCGGGTCGCGCGCGATGCGCTGGCGCAGGTGCGCTCGGCGGTGACCGGCATCCGCGCAGCGGGTGTCGTTGCGGAAATCGTTTCCGCGAAGCTGCTGCTGGAAAGCGACGGCATCGCCTTCGTCTCCATGCTCGCACCGCAGGCACTCGATGCCGGCGCGTTGCCGCCGAACGTGGAGACCGCATTGGCGATGACCGTCCGCGAAGCGGTGACCAATATCCAGCGGCATGCACATGCGCGCTCGGCGCGGGCCGAACTCGACATCGATGCCGGCGAAGCGGTGCTGCGCATCGAGGACGACGGACGCGGCGGTGCGCTCGTCCCCGGCAACGGCCTCACCGGCATGCGCGTGCGGATCGAAGCGCTCGGCGGCCGGCTGCGGATCGATGCGCGCAAGGGCGCCGGCACGCATATTGAAGTGCGAGTGCCGCTGGCCGCGCATGTGGTGACGGTCGATGTCGCAACGAGCGATACCGCGACAGGTGAGGTGCCGGCATGATCCGCATCCTGTTGGCCGAAGATCAGGCGATGGTGCGCGGCGCGCTCACCGCATTGCTGTCGCTGGAAACCGACATCGAAGTCCTCGGCGCCGCCGCCGACGGTGAAGCCGCATGGCGCGATCTGCAGCGGCTCAAGCCCGATCTGCTGGTCACCGACATCGAAATGCCCGGCATCACCGGTCTTGAACTGGCGCAGCGTATCCAGCGCCACGAACTGCCGATCAAGGTCGTGATCGTGACCACCTTCGCCCGCGCCGGTTTCCTGCGTCGCGCGCTGGATGCCGGCGTCTCCGGCTATCTGCTGAAGGACGCCCCGGCCGAGGACCTTGCCGAAGCGCTGCGCAAGGTGCATCGCGGCGGCAAAGCGATCGATCCGCAGCTGGCGCTGGAAGCGTGGAGCGAAGCCGATCCGCTCAACGACCGCGAGCGCCAGGTGCTGCGCCTCGCCGGCGAAGGCCAGTCCGCCGGGGAGATCGCCACCCAGCTGAATCTGTCGCACGGCACGGTGCGCAATTACCTGTCCGAAGCCATCGGAAAGCTCGGCGTCGGCAACCGCATCGAGGCCTACCGCCTGGCAAGACAGAAGGGGTGGCTATGACGCCATCCCGCGTTGGGCGGATTCTGGCCCGCCATTCCGACCATCCCGATGCTGCGGATCATCACAGTTGTGAAAAGACGCGGTTTCGATCATGGCCTGACATGGATTGATATCGCTTAACGGCGGGCCAGGGCCCGCCCTATGACATGTTCGAACGATCGTCTGCCGATATGTCACATCGGCGGCATGGGAGCGTCTTGTCCCTCCAAACCCTTCCACACCTTGCCCCATGAGGAGTTCCGCCATGAAGTTATGCACACGTCGCCGCCCCGGTGTCAGCCTCGCAGTGGCCATCGCTATCGCAGTCGCCGCATCGGTCTCCAGCGGCTCGCAGGCCGCGACGCCCGCCCGCGACAGCGACGCCGCCAACGATTTCATTCTTCGCAACGTTCGTGTCTTCGACGGCACGCGCGTGCTGCCGAATACCAATGTATTGGTCATCGACGGCCGCATCGCTGCGGTCGGCGCCAAGGTGAAGGCGCCGCAGGGCGTCGCCGAGGTCGACGGCAGCGGCAAGACCGTGCTGCCGGGCCTGATCGACGCGCATACCCACAGTTGGGGCGACGCCCAGCGCGAGGCGCTGCGCTTCGGCGTGACCTCGGAGCTGGACATGCTGGGCGACTGGAATCGACTGCCCGCGCTTAAGAGCAGGCGTGAATCGCTGGCGCGCAGCGACGAGGCCGACCTGTGGAGCGCCGGTGCCGCCGTCACCGCGCCCGGCGGCCACGGCACCCAGTACGGGATGAAAGTGCCGACGCTCGCCGGCGACGGCGATGCGGCCGCGTTCGTCGCCGCGCGCGTCGGCGAAGGTTCGGATTACATCAAGCTGATCCTTGAAGACATGAGCGCCTACAGCGCGACCAATCGCATTCCCACGATCACTGCGGCACAGGCGCAGGGCGCCATCTCCGCTGCGCACAAGGCGAACAAGCTTGCGGTCGTGCATGTCTCGCGCCTGCGCGACGGCAAAGTCGCGATCGACGGCGATGCCGACGGTCT
>JANLSB010000223.1:0-2797 GCA_031362125.1 Lysobacterales bacterium
GTTTCGACGGCCGACGGGTCGCTGCGGGTGGCCGCCGAGGCGCCGGTGGCGAACAGGGCCAGTGCGGTTGACGTGGCCAGTACGTTGAAATGATGTTGACGATTCATGTTTGATCTCTCCATGGTTTCAGAGCGATGAACCGCATTGCGCGGTCCGTTTCCTTGTTGCGACGCTCCCCCGTCAAGGCGTCGCGATCGCATCGGGCGTCACGCCCGGATACGATGTCGGCGATTCGCAGCCATTGCGAATCGCACGAAGACTCTAGGCTGCCGGCATCGGACCCGTCAACTGTATTCTTATGAATCCATGAAGCCGACATGCGCTTGTCCTGTCGATGACAGCATCGCCACATCAGATTGACGCGCGCCTGTCTCGACAGCTGAGATTCAGCAGCGGAGTATTCATGTAACCGTTGTTTTTCGCATATCGATTTTGATTACGATTTCGTCACTCGTATACATCAGTCCACTGCGCTGCACGCTACTGACCACACGATCATTTTTCCGACGGCCACAATCCACGGATAGCGGCTACGCCCTGTGCGCCATGCCTGCGCGCGTGCTCGAGATGATCGCGAGTCATCCCACCCAGCGCATAGATGGGAATCGTGACGTGTTCACGCATGGCGACAAATCGTTCCCAACCGATGCCTGGCTCGCCGGGATGCGATGGCGTCGGCATCACCGGGCCGAGCACGGCAGCATCGCAACCGAGCGCCTGTGCGGCGACAAGTTCTTCACGCGAATGACAGGATGCGATTACTGCTAGCGAACTCGGCAACGGCCGCTCGGACAGGGTGCCCAATTGCGCTGCACGCAGATGCACGCCGATGCCGAACGCTGAGGCCATCGCGATGTCGTCGTTGAGCACCGCCTGACCACCGACGTCACCGACATGCATGGCTGCACGCTCGACCAATCGCCTCCAGCGCTCAGGCGCGTCGGCGGCCGTCGCGCGGCCGCGTAATTGCACGCGGCGCACGCCAGAATCCAGCGCTATGCGCAGGTCAGACAGCCAGCGCGCGTCGTCGTCGCCGGGCTCGGGTGTGATCAGATAATGTTCGGGATCGCGCAACGCGGCTACCACCGGTCGATCGGCGCCCGGCATCTCATAACCGATGAGCTTGTGTGGCGGTACCCAGACCAGAGCCTGGCCATCGAGCCCCTTCACCGTGCCGCTCCACGCCGCGATGCGGCGCACGTCCAGCAGCAGGCGCTTGTGCGGATACTGCTGCTGCACTGCGATCACCGGTTCGCCGACGTACGCCTCGATACCGAGCTCTTCGCGCAGCTCGCGGACCAGCGCCTGTTCGGGCGTTTCTCCAGGATCGACTTTTCCGCCAGGAAATTCCCATAGGCCAGCGAGATCGCGGCCTTCGGTGCGTCGCGCCAGCAGGATGCGGCCGCGGGCATCAGTGATGACGCCAGCGACGACGTGGACGATATGGGGACCGAAAACGGGAGATCGGGAATCGCTCATGTTCTGTCATCCAGAGCGCAGCGAGGGATCTGCTTTCTTCCGATATGCAAAAAGAAGAACAGGCCCCTCGCTGCGCTCGGGATGACACCTGTTTTTCTTGCGATTCGTTTTCCCGATCGTATATTTACGCCAACTGGCCGTGGCAATGCTTGTACTTCTTGCCCGAACCGCAAGGGCACGGATCGTTGCGCCCGACCTTCGGCACCTCCGAAGCTTTCTGATAGTCGGGGTCGGCGGCTTCCTCGTCAGCGCTGTAACCGCCCATGTCGGGATGCTGGAACTGCATCTGCCGCGCGACGGCTTCGGCGCGCGCGCGTTCCGCAGCTTCGGCCTGGGCGACCTCTTCCTCGCTGCGGATACGTACGCGGGCCAGCAACGAAATCACTTCTTGCTTGACCTTTTCCAGCATCTCGCCGAAAAGCTCGAATGCTTCCTTTTTGTATTCCTGTTTCGGCTGCTTCTGTGCGTAGCCTCGCAGATGAATGCCCTGACGCAGATAGTCCATGCGCCCGAGGTGTTCCTTCCAGCTCTGGTCGAGCACGGTCAGCATCAGGTGCTTTTCGAGCATCCGCATGGTGTCGCTTCCGATCGCGACTTCCTTGTCCTCGAACAGTTTGGCGACCTCCAACTGCACGTGTGCAACGATACCCTCGGCGTCGATCTCGGTCTTGTCCAGCACCGCCTGCTTGACCGACACCGGCAGATTGAACTCCGCAGTCAGTTCGGATTCCAGACCCTGCAGATCCCACTGTTCGTCGATGGAATTCGGCGGTACGAAGCGAGCGACCAGATCTGCGACGACATCGGCGCGGATATCGTCGATGTTCTGCTTGATGCTTTCGGCTTCCAGCAATTCGTCGCGTTGATGATAGATGACCTTGCGCTGGTCGTTGTTGACATCGTCGAAATCGAGCAGGTTCTTGCGGATATCGAAGTTGTGCGCCTCAACCTTGCGCTGCGCGCCGGCGATCTGCTTGCTCACCAGCGGACTTTCGATGATGTCGTCCTCCTTCAGACCCATCCGCGCCATCATCCGTTGCACCAAGTCGGCGGCGAAGATGCGCATCAGGTTGTCTTCGAGCGACAGATAGAAGCGCGAAGAACCCGGATCGCCCTGACGACCGGAACGTCCGCGTAACTGGTTGTCGATACGGCGGGATTCATGGCGCTCGGTGCCGACGATATGCAGACCACCACTCGCCTTCACCGCCTCGTGACGCTGCAGCCATCCGGCCTTGATACGCTGATGTTCGACATCGCTCAGCTCGGCGCCGCTCTCGGCTTCCAGCGCGGCGATCTCGGATTCCAGCGAACCGCC
>JANLSB010000241.1:0-3832 GCA_031362125.1 Lysobacterales bacterium
CGCGCGGCCGCGGCACCAATACCACGGGCGCAGCGGTGCCGTCGGCGGGTGGCGTGGTGGTGTCGTTCGAACGGATGAATCGCATTCTCGACATCCGTCCCGGCGATCGCTGCGCGGTGGTGGAACCGGGCGTGCTCAACGGCGAACTGCAGCGCGCGCTACGCGAACACGGGCTGTTCTGGCCGCCAGACCCCACTAGCGCCGACTATTCGAGCATCGGCGGCAATCTCGCCTGCAATGCCGGTGGCCCACGCGCGGTGAAATACGGCGCCAGCCGTGACAATATCCTCGCGCTCACCGCAGTGACCGGCTCCGGCGAATTGATCCACTGCGGCAGCGCCACCACGAAAGGCGCGACCGGCTACGACCTGCAGCGGCTGCTGGTCGGCAGTGAAGGCACGCTGGCGCTGATCGTGGAGGCGACGCTGAAACTCACGCCGTTGCCGGCCGCACGCCGCACGCTGCGTGCGCTCTATCGAGATGTCGATGCCGCCGCAGCCGCAGTCGCAAGGCTGATGGCGCAGCCGGTGACGCCATCGATGCTCGAATTCATGGACGACCGCGCGGTGCGGCTGGCGCGCGCGCAGATGCGATCGAGCACCGGCACGACCGATATCCCCGAGCATATCGGCGCGCTGCTGATGATCGAAGCCGACGGCGATGCGCACACGCTGCCGCATGCGCTCGACGCTTTGATCGCAGCCGCGCGCGGCGACGGCTGCCTCGACGTTGAACCCGCAGTGGACGATGACGCACGCGAACGGCTGTGGGCCGCGCGCAAGGCGCTGTCGCCGGCGCTGCGCAGTCTCGCGCCTGGCAAGATCAATGAAGACGTGGTGGTGCCGGTGTCGCGCATTCCCGAACTGGTCGCCGGCGTGCAAACGCTGTCGCGCGAACATTCGCTGCCCATCGTATGCTTCGGCCACGCCGGCAACGGCAATCTGCACGTCAACCTGATGTACGACCCGGCCGATCCTGCGCAGAACGCGCGTGCGCAAACAGCGATGGCGCAGGTGTTCGCGCTGACATTGTCGCTCGGTGGCACCTTGTCCGGTGAACACGGCATCGGTCTGGCGAAACGCGACTTCATGACCCAGGCCATCGACCCGCCGACGTTGGCAATGATGCGCGCAGTGAAAGCGGCGTTCGACCCCGACGGCATCCTCAATCCGGGCAAGCTGCTGCCATGAGCGTCGTTGCTGTCCGCAGATCGCGCACCGTCTATCCGCTGAACGGCCTCTTGCAGAGATGAAGACGCCTCCGCTCGACAGATTGCTCACCGAAATCCGCGCCTGCCGGCTGTGCGAAGCACATTTGCCGCTGGGCCCACGCCCGGTGCTGCGTGCCAGCGGGACTTCGCGTCTGTTGATCGTCGGCCAGGCACCCGGCATAAAAGTGCATGCCAGCGGCGTTCCCTGGGACGATGCCAGCGGCAAGCGCCTGCGCGAATGGCTGGGGATGGATGCGGAGACGTTCTACGACGTCTCGAAAATCGCAATCGTGCCGATGGGTTTCTGCTACCCGGGCAAAGCCGGCTCCGGCGACGCGCCGCCGCGACCGGAATGCCGCGCGACCTGGCATCCGCGTTTGCTGCCGCTGCTGAAGCACGTGCGGCTGACGCTGTTGATCGGCCGGTATTCGCAGGAGTATTTCCTGGGCAAGCGACGCAAGGGCACGCTGACCGAAACCGTGGCCGCATGGCGCGAGTACATGCCCATGCATCTGCCGCTGCCGCACCCCAGCCCGCGCAACGTCGGCTGGTTCAAGGCCAATCCGTGGTTCGATGCAGACGTCGTGCCAGCGCTACGCGAGCACGTGCGCGAGGCGTTCGCAAAGCGCTGAACGTTGTTTGCCTGTCATCCCGAGCGCATAGGGTGCGCGTGACGCGCACCGGCTGTTCGTGGCAACTCCGCAACGGTGCGCGACACGCGCACCCTATGCATCGTCGTGCTCGGCCATCGCTGCCCGCACCTCATCCCTCGAAGTGCACATATCCCGCGCGCGGCGGCGACCACTCCGCACCCGCAGAATCGCGCAGCAGGATATTGCCTGCATCAGCGGTGATGAGGCCGATCCGCTTCGCTGGCACATCGCAGACGTGCATCGCTTCTTCCACCGCAAGTCGCGCGGTCTTCGGCGCGGCGAAGCACAGCTCGTAATCGTCGCCACCCGCAGCCTGCAATTCACGTCGAATCGCAGTGTCGAACGATGCGATCAGTGCATCCGATGCCGGCAAAGCATCGACTTCGATCTCCGCACCGACGCGGCTGGCGATGCAGACATGGCCCAAATCGGCCAACAGGCCGTCGGAGACATCGATGCAGGCGTGTGCGATGCCAGCGAGCGCCAAACCTGCGGCGACGCGCGGCGTCGGCCGGTCGAGACGCGCGCGCAGCGCAGGATCGACTGGTCCACCGGCCTGCCATTGCCGCAGTGCGCCTGAAGCATCGCCAAGCGTGCCGGTCACCCACACATCGTCGCCAACGCACGCGTCGCTGCGCAACAGAGCGCCGCGCGGATCGATCAAACCGTGCGCAGTCACGCACACCGAGAGCGGCCCGCGTGTGGTGTCGCCGCCGATCAACACAACATTGTGCAGCGCGGCGAGTGCGACAAACCCGTCGAGAAATCCGTCGACCCAATCATGATCCGGCTGCGGCAGCGACAACGACAGCGTGCACCACGCTGGCGTCGCGGCCATGGCGGCGAGATCGGATAGATTGACCGCAAGCGACTTCCAGCCGATGTCGGCGGGCACGGTATCCGCCGGAAAATGCACACCGATGTTCAGCGTATCCATTGCCACGACGAGTTGCTTGCCGGGTGGCACCGACAGGATTGCAGCGTCGTCGCCGATGCCGACGATCACGTCGCCGCGGGTGGCGGCGATGCCTTGGCGGATGCGATCGCAGATGCGGGCGATGAGTTCGAATTCCGACACGGCGATGTCGCGCTCAGTCCGCTGGCAGAACGGCGTTCGCACTTTCCGCCGCAGCCATCCGCCACTGTTCAGGCGAATAGCCGTCGACGAGGACGAACTTCGCGAAACCCGCGCCGTCGCGCAGGGTCTTGATCTTGGCGTATTCCCCGGAACGATAGAACCCGCGCGCGCTTTCCATCGATGGAAACTCGATGACGACCAATCGCAGCGTTTCCTCGGGGCCTTCCATTGTCTCCATGGTGCCGCCGCGGACGATGAACCGGCCGCCGAAACGTTCGATCACGCGCGGCGTGTGGCGCATGTATTCGCGGTAGGCATCCCGGTCTTCGATGTCGACGTGCGCAATGATGTAAGCAGTCATGGATGATCTCCGAGTCGTTCCGACTACCTTGGCAGATCCGTTATTGCCCCCGCGACGACTGCACCTCGATGGCGCGCAGCGCGACGGCAGCGCGGTCAAGCACGCCGTTGACGTAGGTGTGGCCATGCTCGGAGCCGAAGCGTTTCACCGACTCCACCGCCTCGTTCAACACCACGCGGTACGGCACGTCGATGCGATGCTGCAGTTCGTAGGCGGCGATGCGCAGCGCGGCGCGCTCGATCGGATCGACCTCCTCCATCGTACGGTCGAGGAACGGCGTCAGCGCAGCGTCGAGTTCGACGCAATGCGTGCCGACACCATGGACCAACTCCTGGAAATAGACGAGGTCGGCGATTTCGCGCGCCTGCTCGTGCGCGAACTGGGTGACGATATCGCGCGCATCGGCGCCCGACATTTGCCATGCATACACGGCCTGCAGCGCACGGCGACGGGCACGGGTGCGCAGCACAGGATCGACGCCGTCGGTACGACGGTAATGGGGTTTGTTCATGGGTGATTCTCCGTGGCGG
>JANLSB010000251.1:0-2899 GCA_031362125.1 Lysobacterales bacterium
AGTGCTGAAATTCGTCACCTATCCCACACGTTTCGACAATCGCGAGACCGAACGCGCGCTCAAGGGTAGCGGCATTTCGGTGCCGAAGCCGGACGATTACGCTTGGCGATTGTGGGACTACTGGGAGCGCCATCTCGACCCTGATCTTTTCATCGACCGCAGCCTCAAGGGCAAGGTGAAGGGCAAGGTCGTGGTCATCACCGGCGGTTCGTCCGGCATTGGCTTGTCGACCGCGCAGCGCGTGGCCGAGGCGGGTGCGACCACCATTATCGTCGCGCGCGGCGAGGAAGAGCTGTTCAAGGCTCGCGACGAGATGAAGAAGGCCGGAGGCAAGGTGTTCGCCTATACGGCCGATCTTGCCGACATGGCCGACTGCGATCGCCTCGTTGCGCTCATCCTCAAGGAGCACAGCCACGTCGATATCCTGATCAACAACGCTGGGCGTTCGATCCGACGTTCGATCGAACTGAGTTACGACCGCTTCCACGATTTCGAGCGCACCATGCAGCTGAACTATTTCGGCTGTCTGCGACTGATCATGGGCGTGATGCCGACGATGATCCAGCGCCGCAAGGGCCACATCATCAACATCAGTTCGATCGGTGTACTCGCCAGTTCGCCGCGTTTCTCGGCCTATGTCGCCTCGAAAGCGGCGTTGGATGCATTCAGCCGCTGCGCCCAGGGCGAGTTGTCCGGCAAGGGCATCAGCTTCACCACCATCAATATGCCGCTGGTCCGCACGCCGATGATCGCGCCGACCAAAATGTACGAGAGCGTGCCCACTCTCAGCCCCGACGAAGCTGCGGATCTGGTCGTCAAGGGCATCATCGAGAAGCCCAGCCGCATTGCGACCCGCCTCGGCATCTTCTCGGCGGTGCTGAATGCCGTCGCGCCGAAAGCATACGAGGTGGTCATGAGCACGGCGTTCGAGTTGTTCCCGGATTCGGCTGCGGCCAAGGGCGACAAGAAGGCGTTGAAGGAAGATCAACCCAGCCAGGAACAGATCGCATTCGCTTCGCTGATGCGCGGTGTGCACTGGTAAAGCGTTGCGGCCCGCGACCACACTCCGAAACGCAAAAGGCAGCCATGAGGCTGCCTTTTGTTTGCTGCGACGAATGGGGCCGTTTTTTCTCTCTGTGCGCCGAAGTCGCTTTCGCGGTGGTTGCCATCATCGACGGGCAAAAAAAACCCGCCTACCTGAAGCCGTGAGGGGAGGGGAGCTACGGTCTTCGTTGCTGGTCGGCGGGTCGAACGGCTGCCTGAAGGCGCCAAAGCGTGCGTCGCATGGGCGACACGAGAGAGATTCGATACTTGCATCTGGAACATATCAGAACGATGAAAGAGCCGGGCGTCGAGAGCGAGTTATCGCCCGGCTCTGTTGATCACGTCTGCGTGGCGTAGAGAAGCGCCGTTCAGGCCTTCGGTGCGGCCGGCTTGCGGCCACGTTTCGCGGCGGGCGCAGTCGCGACTTTTGCCGTTTTCTTTGCCGCCTTGCGCGGCGCTGCGGGCGGCTTGCCACCCTGACGACGCAGTTCGGCGGTCAGCGCTTCGACGCGGCTGCTGAGGTCGATGAGGTCTTCGCGGCTCGGCACGCCGAGCTTCACAAGGGCGCGCTGGACGCGGTCTTCGAAGACCTTTTCCAGTTTGTCCCAAGTGTCGGTTGCACGCTCGCGGGCCTGGCCGACGCGGCTTTCAACCACATCGCGGACCACTTCGGCGCGGCCGCCGGCAAACTTGCGCATGGTCTGTTCAAGACCCATGCCTTCCTTCACCAGGCCCTCGAACAACTTGGTGCCTTCGGCCTGCGCGCGCGAGAACGCACCAACGCCGGCAAGCCAAACCTGCTGCGCGGATTCGCTCAGCGACTTCGAAAGATGTTCGGCCTGCGCTTTTGCGTCGGCATTCTTGGTGGTGGTCTTTTTTGCAGTGGCTTTCTTGAACTTGGCCATGGTGCCCTCCCAGCGGTTGCGTGATTGATTGCGCAGCAGAATGCGGGAGTTGTCTAGAGTATTCACACGAGGAACGGAGGAAATGCTGCTGTTCGAGTGGGGCTGCGCTCCACTACGCGACAGATGTGCTTCAGCCGCGCGAGCGGCGTTTGATCAGGTGCTCGGTCTCTTCCAGCGCGCGACGTAGACGTGCGGTGGTTTCGGTGCTGCGCGGCGGCGCCTTGCCTATTCCAGTCAGCACGGTGCGGTGGCGGTCTTCCAGGACTTCGTCGCGCAGATGAATGCCGTGCGCGGCAAGCACCGGGCGCAGGGTCTCGGCGCGGTTGCGCAGGTCCTGCAAGGTGTTGCGATAGCCGAGTTGGCATACCCGGCGACGATTCGAGAAGCTGAAGGCATTGGTGAAGAACATTTCGCCATCGTTGGAGTTCGGTTCGAAGATCAACTGGTCGATATCGGGGTACTGCTGTGTGTATTTGGCCAAACCGACCTGCATCCGCGACTGCAGCAGGGTGCGGAAGGTCTGCGACATCACTGCCGGCAGGCCGCCCTGCCAGATCCGGTGCGGATCGACATCGCCGCGACGGCCAGCGTCGCTGTCGACCTGGGTCGAATCAAAGGGGACCAGAGGGTTGATGCCGATCAGCAGATCGATTCCGCGTTCCAGCAGCACCGACGCGTGCATGGTGCGCCGCAGCGCGCCGTCGACATAGTGACGCCCGCGCACTTCGACCGGCGGGTACAGGCCCGGCAGCGCGGCGCTGGCCTGGACTGCTTTCGAAATCGGGATATCCATCCAGTCCTTGCCGCCGAAGCGCACGGCTTCGCCGCTGTCCAGATCGACTGCGACCACATAAAGCTCCCGATCCAGCTCGCGGAAGTCGTTGCTCCGCCCGCCGCGGCTGAAGATTTCGCGCAGAAAACGTTCGACTTCGGTGTTGTCGAAGAAATTC
>JANLSB010000256.1:0-2165 GCA_031362125.1 Lysobacterales bacterium
GCGCAGCGCCTGCTGGGCGCTCCAGATACTAACCTCAATAGCGGTTTGCATCCGCACAGCGAGCGCTGTTGGTGCCACCGCGACCTCTCAGGCAGGATACATTTTCCCGATCATGCTGCGGTCGGTTGACGACAATTGCGAGTTCTCGTTGGTAGCGCCCTTGCCGTCGGAGAACAGCTCGGCATCGAACGCGTACAGCATGATCGATTCAGGATCGAATGCCGTTGCCCGGATGCCATGGGGCGAGTACTTCTTCAGCACGTTGTCCTCGATATCGGCCTTGTCCCAGAAGTTCGGAGGCCCCTGGAAATACTCCAGCACGGCAGCCTTGTTCCACTTGCGGTCGAAGGTGGGCGACTGGTGTTCGTGAATGCAGCCGAGCGCATGACCGAACTCGTGGAGGATCACCGCGCGATCCTCCTCCGGGTCGGAGTTGTCGCGGACCCAGCCGAAGTTCATCGTCGGCAGATGCGGCGGGAAATAGCTGGCGTTCAGCGCATCGCGGCCTACCGCGGACCACGAGCCGTCGTCCGCGTAAAACGAGATGCGCACCTCGGCCGGCGCGTTGCTCACGAACTTGATCGTGACGTTGGCATGTTTCTCCCACGCTTTGCTCAGCGTGCGTACCTTCTTCCGCATCTTGGCGCTGCCGTCCAGGAAGCGGCAGCGCAGCACATAGCCAGGCGCCCAACGTTTGGACGCCACCAGCGCCATCTTCGCCACATGCCCGATCTCGTCGGCCGAGAGCGTCCGCCCGGCCGACGCCACCATCTCGGCGCGCAGCGCCCGGCGCACATGCTGCTCAGGATCCTGGGAGTCGGGAATGATCCGCTCGAAGCAGATGCGCGGTCGATTCGGCATGACCTGCAATGACGCTGCACCTTTCGGCGACTTGGCGCCGGTCTTGTTTTTTGCTTTCTTGGCCATGTCGTTCTCCTCTGATCGGAATGTCAGCGGTACTTCAGCTGCATGCACGGGTCACCGGACACCACTCAGGCAAGCCTTGTTCCGTCTACGGACGTGGACTGTCTGTGCGCGACAACCTCCCGCTTTGGCCCGGCGTCCGAATCGGCCTGCGTTTCAGGTACCAACGTCAGCAGCGGTTTGTATCGGTCAGCACCTGGCCAACCGCTCTGCGTCTGATCCGGATCCGATCCGCTCACGAAACGTCTGAAGTGCGCGAACGACAGACAACATGCTCCAGCGCGCCGATGACCAGACCGAAAACACTTCGGGCTGCAGTTTCGTTGCGATGTTGGCGCAGGTTCACTTCTCACCGGCGACAAGGCCGCCGCGATTGGTCGTTGCGGAGGCCGGGGCCGCGATCAAACTCAGCCGCAGCCTCCATCACATAGGGTGCTGCCATGGCGCAATGGCCGAAGTTGGTGGACGGATGCAATGAAGCAAAGTGGCAAGGCGGTTTTCGGTCTATTCTGTTGAAAAACTCGGAGCCACTCGTGAAAGGTGCCAAAACAGTTCGATTCCGAAGGAATTTCGAGTTTCAAAGAGCCAGAATCGAACTCTCGTGACGAATTTCAAGCCATGCAGTTTCAGCAACCGAGTATTTCAACGGAATAGGCCAGCAGCGGGCATCGATTTTGTAGGCGGGGTGCTTTGCACGCAGCTTGAGCAACTTGACGATGTTGCTGGGTCAATGATCCAGACCACAGACCTGGCGTACACCGACGCAGAGCGCATAAGTCGAAGGCGTCATGCGCCTTCAAACCTCGCCGATGCCGGACGCCTCAAAGAAGGTGCATGACGCTTCGTTCATACACCCTACTCGTATACGCCTTACGACCTTGCGCGACTTACACGGGGCGTGACCACCATCAGTCCCATCGGATAGGCAGCGAGGAATAGCCGACGATCGCTGAACCAGGCGGGTGCTCCTGCGCTTCGCCGGCCAGCTGCAAGGTCTCGAACCGCGCTGAAAGTTCGGCGAGCGCTGCGGTCAATTCGAGTCGGGCAAGATTTGCCCCAAGGCAGTAGTGGATGCCGCCGCCGAAGGTGAGCAGACTCCAGCCTGCGGGAGCTTGGCGGGTGATATCGAATCGATCAGCATCGGGCAAGACTTCGGAGTCGTGATTGGCCGACACCGACATCAACACCACGGTGGAACCGGCCGGCACCAGGTAGCCCGCAATCTCGATATCCTCGGCGGC
>JANLSB010000257.1:0-4603 GCA_031362125.1 Lysobacterales bacterium
GGCTTCCAGCATTTCGGCGTACAACTGCGCGGCGACCGCGTGCAGGGTGTCGGGGTCGAACCGCGCCGCCATCCGGTACATGGTGTCGCGCCAAGTCCAGAACGAATCCGACGGATGGGTCATGCGTTCGGCCATGCCCGCCATCGCGCGCTGGAACGCGTGCGAATGCAGGTTGGCGATGCCGGGGAGGCGCCAGTGGCCGTGTTCGGATGAGATTGGTATGCTCATTCGCGTATTGTCGCCGATTCTCCTGTGGGAGCGACGGAAGTCGCGATGGCTTGCGGCAAGTCTTGACCAGCCATTCGGCTGTTGAGAACCCGCGAGCCTTCTCGCGACTTCCGTCGCTCCCACATCCGTCGCCCACAGCGCACCCACAGGAGCATGCCGAGCTAGACTGTGCGCTGACTTCACACCACGGGCGCATCGATGTCGGCGTTGGCAGGAATCAAAGTGCTGGAACTGGCACGGGTGCTGGCCGGGCCGTGGTGCGGGATGACGCTTGCCGACCTCGGCGCCGAAGTGGTGAAGCTCGAGCCGCTGGAAGGCGACGATACCCGCGGCTACGGGCCGCCGTTCCGTGAAGACATCTCCGCGTATTTCGCCAGCTGCAACCGCGGCAAGCGTTCGATCGCGGTCGATCTGCGCCATCCGGAAGCGAAACCGCTGGTGGAGGCACTGATCCGCGAAGCAGACGTGCTGATCGAGAATTTCCGCACCGGCGTCGCCGAATCGCTCGGCATCGATTACGCGCAGGCCCGTGCGCTCAATCCACGGCTGATCTACTGCGCGATTTCCGGCTACGGCCGCAGCGGCCCCGACGCGCAGCGGCCGGGCTACGATTTCGTGGTACAGGCCGAATCAGGTCTGATGTCGATCACGGGGCCGACCGATGGCCCACCAAGCAAGGTCGGCGTGGCGACGGTGGACCTTACGACCGGTCTCAACGCCACCATCGCGATTCTCGCCGCACTGCATCAGCGCACGCGCACCGGCGAGGGCCAATACATCGAGCTCAGTCTGTTCGACGTGCAGGTACAGGCATTGGCGAACGTCGCCAGCAGCGTGCTGTTCACCGATGCCGACGCGAAGCGTTACGGCAATGCGCATCCGAGCATCGTGCCCTATCAGACCTTCGACGCCAGCGACGGCGCGTTCGCGCTCGCCTGCGCCAGCGACCGGCTGTGGCAGCGGCTGTGCGCGCTGATCGATCGACCGCAGTGGCTCGACGACCCGCGCTGCGCGACCAATGCCGCGCGGGTCGAACACCGCGACTGGCTGATCCCGGAACTGGCGCAGTGTTTCTTCAGCGACAGCGTGGCTACCTGGTTGACGCGCTTCGACACCGCCGGCATTCCCGCCGCGCCGGTGAATGGCGTCCGCGACGCGGTGATGGGCGCACTGGCGACCGCGCGCGGTCTGCGCATCGACGCAGAGGGCATTCCGATGATCGCCAGCCCGCTGCGGATGTCGGCCTCGCCGATGGCAGCGCCGCAGCGTCCGCCGCGATTGAGCGAACATGCGGATACGATTTGCGCGGCACATGGGTTCGATGCGGACGCACTCCGCAGCGCAGGAGCGATCCGATGACCACGGCAGCGATCTACGACGGTCTGATCATCGGCGCCTCATTGGCGACGCTCGATGCGGATCGCGGCTACGGCGAAATCGAAGACGGCGCGCTTGGCTGGAAAGACGGCGTACTCGCCTTCGTCGGCCCCTGCAGCGCTTTGCCGGGCGCACCGGACACGCTGGCGACCGAAGTGATCCGAGTCGACGGCGGCTGGATCACACCGGGACTGATCGACTGCCACACGCATCTGGTGTTCGCCGGCGACCGCGCGCAGGAATTCGAGCTTCGGCTGGAAGGCGCGAGCTACGAGGAGATCGCGCGCGCGGGCGGCGGCATCCTCTCGACCATGCGCGCGGTGCGCGAAGCCAGCGAAGATGCACTGCTCGAACAATCTCTGCCGCGTGCGCAGGCGCTGCTGCGCGACGGCGCGACCACGCTGGAGATCAAATCCGGCTATGGTCTGGATTTCGACAACGAACGCAAGATGCTGCGGGTGGCGCGGCGCATCGGCGAAACGCTGGGCATCGATGTGCGCACCACGTATCTCGGCGCGCATGCGCTGCCGCCGGAATTCTTGTGCAATCCGGATGGTTATATCGATGCCGTCATCGACTGGCTGCCGCGTCTGCATGCCGAGGGCCTGGTGGATGCGGTCGATGCGTTCTGCGAAGGGATCGGCTTCACGCCTGCGCAGATCCGGCGCGTGTTTGAAGCCGCCGAAGCGCTCGAACTGCCGGTGAAACTGCACGCCGACCAGCTCAGCGATCTCGGTGGCGCGGCGCTGGTCGCCGGCTTCGGCGGGCTGTCCGCCGACCACGTCGAATACACAGACAAAGAGGGCATCCGCGCGATGGCCGCGCGCGGCACCGTCGCGGTGTTGCTGCCCGGGGCGTTCCACTGCCTGCGCGAAACCCGGCAGCCGCCGATCGGCGCCTTCCGCGCGCACGGCGTGCCGATGGCGGTCGCCACCGACTGCAACCCCGGCACGTCGCCGCTGCTGTCGCTGCGCCACGCGATGTCGTTGGCCTGCACCCTGTTTTCGCTGACCCCGGAAGAAGCCCTGCGCGGCGCCACCGTCCACGCGGCGCACGCACTCGGGCTGCACGACCGCGGCATGCTGGGCGTGGGACTGCGCGCGGACTTCGTCCATTGGAACATCCGCCGTCCGGCCGAACTGTGCTACTGGCTCGGCGGCGCGCTTGCGCGTACGGTATTCGTCGCCGGCCGCGCATCGACCGGCTGACCATTCAAGGAGCCATCCATGCGAGTCAAACCTGCTCTCGCCTTGTTCGCGCTGTCGATGTTCGTTGCTCAGACGGGCTTCGCGGCCGAAGCGACGCCCGCCGCGCGCAAACTCGCGCAGGACGCCATCATCGTCGATACCCACATCGATGCGCCGACCGAGCTGATGAAAGGGTGGCTCGATCTCAGTGTCGCCCAGAACCGCGAGTTCGATTTCCCGAAAGCGCGCGCCGGCGGTCTCGATGTCGCATTCATGTCGATCTACACCTCGTCCGGGCAGGACGACGACGGCAGCGCCTACGCGGTCGCCAACAAGATGATCGATGCCGTCGAAAAAACCGCACGCGACAATCCCGATAAATTCGCGCTGCTGCGATCGCCTCGCGATGTCCAAGCGCTGCGTCGACTCGATCTGGTACTGCTGCCGATGGGCATGGAGAATGGCGCACCCATCGGCGACGATCTTGACAAGCTGAAGTTTTTTTTCGATCGCGGGGTGCGCTATATCACCCTCGCCCACAGCGCCAACAACCGCATCGCGGATTCGTCCTATGCGCAGGAGAAAAAGTGGAACGGGTTGAGTCCGTTCGGTCGCGATGTCGTCGTCGAGATGAATCGACTCGGAATCATGGTCGATGTCTCGCACCTCTCCGATGCTGCCGTGAAGCAGTCGGTCGAACTGAGCCGCGCGCCAGTGGTGGCGACCCATTCCGCATTCCGCCACTTCACGCCTGGCTTCGAGCGCAACCTCAGCGGTGAACTGGCCGAAGCCATCGCCGCGAAAGGCGGGGTGATCCAGATCCCGTTCGGCAACGCCTTCGTCGACCCGAAATCCGCTGCGAAAACACAGGCCTATTTCGTTGCATACAACGAGTATCTGCAGCAGCATGCTGCCGGCAAGACCACGCAGACCGTCGCCGGATTCGACGACGCGTGGGAGAAAGCCAACCCACCGCTCACGGTGAAGATCGAAGCGGTGCTCGATCAGATCGACTACGGCGTGAAGCTGGTCGGCATCGACCACATCGGCATCGGCTCGGACTTCGACGGCGTCAGCGGCGCGCTACCGGAGGGCCTGAAAACTGTCGCTGATTTTCCGAATCTGATCGCCGGACTTCAGAAGCGCGGCTACAGCGACGCGCAGCTGCGCAAGATCCTCGGCGGCAATTTGTTGCGGGTCTGGCGACGCGTGGAAACGCTGGCCGCCGGTGCGCAGAAAAAACGCTGACAGGCTGTTGAGAACAGCCTGTTTGCGCAGCCATGGATGGCTGCGACGACGAAGCAAGCGCGTAAGCGATTGATTCGTCGGAGGCGAGCCAGGACATGTGCCTGACTCGCGACTTGAAAAACGATCAGGATGATCGTTCTTCAATACCCTGCTGAACACCGGATCCATCACAGCCGACCATCCCCAACCGCCATGGACGCCACATGACGATCAACAACAGTACAGACCGTTACTTCGACAAACCCGTCGTCGAATACCGCATGGGCGACACCATCGCCGACCCCGCCGCCGTCTGCGCCAACGCCTATCGCCTGGCGCAGGATTACGACTCGGCCGAAAGCCAGCGCGAACTGCTCGACAGTTTTCTCGACCGGATCGATCCCCCCACGCTGGAAGCGCTGATCATCGGTGCCTGGAGCGAGGCGCAGGAACAAAGCCCGCAGGCGTATCTCGATGGCCTGATCGAGCGTCGCGCCGAACTGCCTGCGCTGCGGGCGCTGTTCGTCGGCGACATGACCTCCGAAGATTGCGAGATCTCGTGGATCATCCAGGGCGATTACAAG